>NZ_JBEHGL010000010.1:0-84554 GCF_040225085.1 Streptococcus jiangjianxini
ATCTCGTATCTGTTTACCAGCAGACTAGCTTCAAGCCGTGTTCTAAAGGGAAAAATGAAGCACCCATTCCAAATCTCTTAGACAGGCAATTCAACCAAGAAAGACCACTTGAAGCGATTGTAACTGACTTGACTTATGTTCGTGTTGGCAAGCGCTGGGCTTATGTTTGCTTGATAATAGACCTCTATAATCGTGAAATCATTGGTCTGTCAGTCGGTTGGCAGAAGACTGCAGCGCTCGTAAAGCAAGCTATTCAGAGTATCCCTTATGCACTAACCCAGGTCAATCTTTTCCATTCTGATCGTGGCAAGGAGTTTGATAATCAGCTGATAGATGAGATGTTAGAGACGTTTGGCATTACCCGCTCACTTAGTCAAGCAGGATGTCCTTATGACAATGCCGTAGCTGAGAGCACCTACCGGTCTTTCAAACTGGAGTTTATTAATCAAGAAAGTTTTCATTCACTTGAAGAACTAAATCTTAAAACCAAGGACTACGTCCACTGGTGGAATCATCATCGCATTCACGGCAGTCTCAACTATCAAACACCAATGGCTAGGCGAGTTATCGCTTAACAAAAAGCACTTTATAAATTTTGTACAGAAAAGGGTTGCCTTTTCAAATAATAATTTTATTACGATTGATAGCATTGACGTCCCTTTCTATCTATTTACAACCTGTATTCACACCATCATAGCACCTTTAAAAGGCGACTCATGTGTGATAATTTTACAATTTGTATCCACGTTACAAACAACTTCATAGATAGCATCCATAGAAATATTTATTTTATGCTCATCAATTTTTCCATTAGATACTGCACCAATATATACTAGTTCTTCCATCTTCATTCCTCATAAAAACAATTTTTATACCAAATTAATGATACTCTAAAACTTATAAATGAGACAAATATCCAAACTACTCTTGATAAAAAAAGCTGGAATGTTGTGTCACTAAGCAAATGTATATTTTTTACAGTCATTGGTATTGAAATGTACCCATTATTATATACAAGTAACAACAATATCAAAACATAATAAACAGTAAATACAAATAGGTTTTTCTTCAATATCAACAAAAAAGATACAATTATATAACTCATTGCCATTATTTCAAGGATAGTAACGAGATGAAAATTAAGGTATCTAATATATAAATTTCCAGTATAAACATAATTAACAAAACAAAAAAATAATTGTCCTATAGTATAAGAAACTAATTGAACAAGTATCATCAGATTTACCAAGTTTTTTATAATTAAAACCTCATTATTTGTATATATAACCAAATAGTTTTTCTGTATTTGAATGAATTTTTGATTCAATACACTCAATATACACAAAGGAAGTAAAAATATCAAAAATACTTGCTGACTTAACAATCTAAATAACATTGCTTCTTCTGTACTAATCATCCCAAAAGATTTCATATCGACAAAACATAATATGAAAAATGATACAAAAGTAAGTGTTATAAAATTTTTGTTTTTTATTAAAATATTCCTAAAGCCCACTATTTTTCACCCCCTCAATATATCTTTAAAAAAACTATACATATAAGGATCCTGATAAATATCTGGAAACTTGTTCTTTAATATTTGTATAAACTCTCTATCTGTTTCCACATTAATATCATCAAGCATTCTGACTAACTTTACCAAATCCTGTTTGTGATTATTAGCCACCAAAATACCAACTCTTTTTACATAATTATTTTTTGTTATAGGCGATTCTATAATAGTATCCAATTCTTTATTTATGGAATTTGATACTGAACTATTTTCTCCAAAAGTTGCTTCTATGGCTTTTATTTTAAAAACGTTACCGCTACCATCAATAATATGACGAAAGTATCTATTTCCATCAATGTAATTTGGAATAGAGCTCTTCCACATATCAATCATATCATCACAGTTTTTAGATATAATATCTGACTCATGAAAATTTAATTCCGCCAAACTATATATATTTACTATTAAATCATTTTCTTCTAATATATAATTTGGGGGTTGATCTATCAATTTCCACTGAAGAGATGACAAAAAATCTTTCTTGATAACATAAGATTTCACCGAACTTCCACCAAGGTCGATATAATAATCTTGTGTTTTCTCTAAAAGCTTCACTCCCTCCATATACTCTAGGGAATTGATGTTTTTAAAAACAACTTCTCTATTTTCAATATTTCTAACTTGTAATGATGTATTCTCACCACTTACATACAGGCTATACTGGGTCATCTCTAAAATAAATAGACCTAGAAATAAGGTTAAACATGAAATATACTTCCCAATTTTTAGATACAAGTGTTTTCTTTTTAGATATATAGTAAATACTCCCAATAATATAATTAGCATCATCTTACCTAAATTAATAACATTGATGTTACTTAAATTAAAGAGGTACTCATTCATTCCCAGAAAATAAGTATACTCAGTCTGTTTATACGGATTAACCCCCAAAAAATTGTATGCAAATATAAGCAGCAAAATAATCAACGAACTTGTTTTTGAGAATGTATTTCCCAAAAATACTCCAAGCATAATAGCAAATAAATATGCTAGGAGTGTCAAACCTAAACTTTTAAAAGATTCTTGTCCAAGAAAAAAAATTTGGACATACATGCACATGAATAACGGCAAATTAAAAATCATTTGCGCTGATATTAGTTTGGCATATTTAAAAAAATTAGGTATTTTATTAATGACAAATAAACTTCCTCTTTCGCTTTCTGTAAATACCTTAATACCCATAAGACTCATCAAGCTTATCCATGTTAAAAGCACTAAATTCGAAGTTATTTTCATACTAAAATCTTGTTTGTATAAAACATTTGACAGAATAATTATTAGAGCATATATAAATATATACTTCTTAATACTCCTAAATATTTCTTGCATTTGAATTTTAAGAATATATTTCATTTCTATTATCATATATTCAACACCTCTTTTTTGATCCTTAAAAAATAAGCATCTTCTAAATCTGGTGTTACACTATTACCTGAGTTCCCTTCGTCTATAACTTTTAAATAGATTTTATTTTCAAATCGTTTTATGGATATAATTCTCTCCATAATTACTTCTGGAATATTATCACCTTCTCCAATTACAAGTGTCGATATCTTTCCTTTGGCTTCCTCAATAAGCTCATCCACAGACCCAGAATATAAAATCTTCCCACCACTCATTACTCCTAACATATCACATAGAGCAGATACATCAGATATTATATGCGTCGATATGATGATTATTTTATCTTTCTTTATTTCATTTATAATGTTTTTAAACCTCAAACGTTCTATAGGATCTAAACCCACAGTAGGCTCATCAAAAATCAAAATTTTAGGGCTTCCTATTAATGATTGAATAATAGCAACTCTCTGTTTCATACCTCCAGAAAGTGCTTTTATCCTTTCTGTTTTTTTATCAATGAGATTAAATTTATCCAACCAATATACTATTGAATTATCAAGTTCTTCTAATGGTATTTGCTTATTTAATCCTATATAGTATAAAAAATCATATACTGTAAGCATCTCAAAAAATTCAAATCTTTGAGGAACGTATCCAATCTGAGATCTGATTTTACTCAAATCGATTTTTGCATTAAAATCGCCTATAAATAAACTCCCCTTATCAAAGGGTAAAAGAGTTGCAATAATTTTTAATAAAGTTGTTTTTCCAGCTCCATTAGCACCTATCAAGCCATATACTCCTGGCTTTATTTCTAATGAAATATTATCAAGGATTTTTTTTGAACTTCTCTTATATTGATAATTCAAATTACTAATGCTAATCATGTTTATATTCTCATCCTTTCTACAATCCCAAGATTGAACTTTCATAAAATTTTTTTAACTTAGTATTTTTTGACAATAACACTTTATAAATTTTGTACAGAAAAGGGTTGCCTTTTCAAGTCAACCCACTACAGTTGACAATGAGCCAATAAAATTCTAAGGACTTTGTCTTCAATCTGAGCAGCTAGTTTTACTTTTCTTAAAAGATAAAACTAGCTGCTTCTTTTTTTACCCCAATGACCTCGTCATAATACTCTTCTTGTAAAATCAATACTTCCCCATCTAAATAAGATTTGGTTGCAGCCAATAACTCATCACCGTTTCTAAGGTTGACAGTATAGGTCTGCAATTCCTTTAGAAGCTGCTTAATACGAAACCATTCTTCACTTGTTGGATAATCTGTGCTGCTTAAAATATCTTCTAAAACTGGTATTGTCTCTTTGGCTTCACCATAACTTACCAAAACACTGACGCTGTCATCTTTAATGAGATTAATGTTATGACCAGCTGTCTTAAACGACTGTCGCAGTATCGTTTTTGTTTTACCACCAGAAAACTCATTGCAACTGAGATAATCATAACCTGTTTCGTTATCTCCGATAGGGTAATCCATATCATTCTTATGATTGGCATAATATGTTTCAAAAAAGCAATCGTTAAGCGATGCAACATCAATAGGTGAATGGTACTGTCTAATAATAGTTTCTGTCACATCTTTCTTATGCTTGATTTCTTTCAGACGTGATAAGCTTTCTTCATTTTCGGTCAGATTGACCAAAGTGACACGCCCCTTATGACGTTTACCTTCCCTATTACAACGACCACTGGCTTGAACAATGGAATCAATCCCTGCATAAGACCGCACAACTTGTTCAAAATCAACATCAACTCCTGCCTCGATTAACTGAGTGCTGACACAAATCACAGGTATCTCTTTTTTAAGTTGTTTTTTAATTTCCTTAATCACGTCCAAGCGGTGCTGGGGACACATATTGGTTGAGAGTTGGTAGAGCGGACGATTAACTTGATTTTCCAGAATCCGATAAAGGTTATCCACAGATTTTTTGGTATTAAGAATAACCAAGCTTGATTTCTCCTCACTCAATACAAAATCAGCAACTTCAGCAAGACTGGTTTTACCATTAGTCTCATCAAATTTCCAAAGTTCTGTTCGTGTAAATCCTTCTAATTCCTCCGCTGACAATGTGACAATATCTGCCTCATTTGCATAAGAAAGCCGGTGTTTAATCTCATCAGATCCATATGTAGGTTGCGTTGCTGTACACAAAACAATCGTTGCGTTCATCACTTGATTGAGAAAATTAAGAGTTAGGTTAAAGAGCGTCGTCACCTCAACGGGCAAGGATTGGACTTCATCCAAAATAATAACACTATCAATCAAACTAGAAAAGCGACGAATATTGCTAGACTTTGTCTTAACAAGCGTTTGAAAAAACTGTACCATGGATGTCAAAACAACAGGACTATCCCAGCTATCTAAAAGATAATCCGTCAATAGCGCTGCTTTTTCATCACTTTGCTCCTCTTTGGTGGTACTTTCCTTCACAACGTTAGAGTGGTGCTCAAGCACCCCTTCTTCACCGATAACGCCTTTGATCGCGCTAGCATTTTGCTCCAAAACGGATAAGAATGGTGTAATGTAGAAGAATCGCTGTTTACCCTGCTTCGTCATCTGTTGTGTCGCATAGCGCAAGCTAAGATTCGTTTTACCTGCACCTGTCGGCAAATTGAGGCGATAAACACCCGTCGTATCAGTACCACCACGCGCCTTTACACGATCTGCAATTGCAGTACGAATACGATTTAGAGGTGTCTTAGGTTGCCCAAAACTAGCATACAAGTCTTCAACTGATTGCCGATAACCTTGAATGAGTTTTCGTTTTTTAGTCAAGCTGGGTGGTTCTAGAATGAAACCGTAGGCATTAATGGTGTCTAAAATATCCGCGTTTTTAAGCAAGGACAGGTACAATCTCACTATGCAACCCGCATAGAAAGCTTCCTCACTCTCATCTCTAGGTGATAATTTTTCCCACAATAATCGAAAATTGCTCCAAGATCGCTCCAGTAGGTCCTGCAAACAAGGGTACCCATAATCAGATAAGGATGTTTCCAACTCCTCGGCATAATGGAGAACATCTGGGTTAAAAGCGTAATTTTCTCGAGCTTGCATTATCCGCTGAAAAGTTTTGTTATAACTAAACCTTTGAGCGCTCTGACCGTCGTCAAATGGGATATCATACATGCCATGATGGGCCGCGATAACATAGGTTATGGTGTCTTTAAAAAAGGAGCGTTTTTTATCAGCGAATGCTGCTTTCGGAAAAATCTGAGCCATCATACCATAGAGATACTTGGCACCTGCATAAGAATGGTCTACCTGCAAGTTAGGCTTCTGACAAAGCTTAGTTTGAAACAAAGGATCAGATTTTCCTAGGTCGTGATACAGGCCTAAAAGAAAGAGAATATCCCCTTGTCCAATTGATGAAGCACTTTGTCTAGCATCAACAGCCACGTTGAAAGAGTGTTCCTTCAATGTCTGCTTTTGATTCATTTTTTGATTGTAATGTGCCCACATATTCATTATCCTCACGGTTAAAATTGTTACCAACATTGTACAATAAAAACGTTTTCATTTCTAGATGTTAAAAAAATAATACAATAATCGACAGGGTTGCATCTGAGCCGAATAAAAACAGCAGCTATAAGCGACTGTTCAAGGTTACTCAGCGATTGATAAGATGTCCCAAATCCATAGACACGATCAAATTTAAGGATAATGAGAACGACACCGTTAAGCCGTATCGGATTTATTGCCCTTTAATGACATGGCGAACCACGTTAGTTTCCAAAAAGCGAAAATAAGCTGCTGTCGCCATTGGCTAATCTTGTCCGATATAGATAATTGTTCTACTACAACATCTCTACGGAGAAATCTCATCAAGCATGAGTCTGAAACACCTTTTTATCTAAGATTCTTCTAGTCTGCTTTACACCAATCTAGTGAATATACCATACCAATAGCATCCTGTGGCACTGTTTTTGTTTTATCTCACTCTAAAGCTCTACCTCTCCTTCATGCTCGATTGCGTATCTTTAGGTAAGCTTCACCAGTTAATTTCATCAAAAACGAAAACGACAATCGCAAGTGCCTTCAACTAAGCCACTTACGATTGCCGATGTATATGTCTCATTCGAACGATATATTACCTCGTAATTCATAACAAACGTTACGATTATCCTTTTACCCAAAATCACTAAAGCCATTCATACCCTACTGTTATATCATCTTATCAAAAAATCACAAAATAAGGTGTTGTTTTGGCATGTAGTTTTAAGACTCATCAGACCTCAAAAATGAGACAGCTGCAGATCATTGACAGCTGTCTTGAAGATATTTGCTATCTTAACGCCTGAATACACTTGACAAAATAGTAGAAAAACACCCCTAATCTTAGATATTGCGTCTAGCGTTAGGGGTGCGTCGCTCTCTAGTTTATCAATCACTACAAACCATGAGAATAAGCCAATATTGTCTATACTTATTTCATCTTAAAATAGGGAGTCATCTTCTAAATCGTCCTCTTCTTGACATCGCTCCTCTTCCGTTTTGGACGGTACTTCCTCTACCTTAGCATTAGGATCTGGCTTAAAAATATTGAACACTTTAACTAAAGCAACAGCTTTTACAATTGAAAAAGCAAGTAGAATGAGGGCAATAATTTGAATAGATGACATGTTTCTTATAACCTTTCTGCTTGTTCTTTTTGACAATTGCTACAAATACCGTAAATCATAAACTGACTCTTAGTAATTTTATAACCTGTTTGAGAGGTTGCCTCTCGAGCAATATCCGGCAATTCGATTTCCAAATCACTGATTTTTCCACAAATCTCACAAATAACGTTAATATGGTCATGTCCCTTATAATCAAAATAAGTGGTTTGATCATTGGTCACTTTTATCTCTGATACAAAACCCTCATCAACCAAGACACGGAGATTATTATAAACAGTTGCCAGACTGAGATTGGGATAACAGAGACTCAAATCCTTATAAATTTGCTCAGCACTAGGATGGTGATTAGCAGCAATCATATACGCTAAAATCGCTTTTCTAGACTCAGTAATGCGACTGTGTTTTTTACGAAAATGCGCTAGAACAGCCTGATATTCTGCTTCTAACTCTTCAGTTAAGTCAATCATTACTTTTAACCTTTCACCTTATCATTTTTTACTATATGTTATCGCTTCGTAACAGGAAACATTATCGTTTAGTGATCTCTTCTCAGAAAATAAAATCCGACCAAACTATAGGCAATAATCATGACAACCATTAACAGATGAACTAGCAGCGAACCTAAGTCATCCTTCTTTTTGATAGAGAAAAAATTGTCTACTGTTCCATCAAATAGGCCTATATCACCATCATCTCCAACAGTAACTTTTCTAGCTTCTGCTAAATGTTGCGATTTATCATTAGTCATTGGCTCTAATTCAGATTGGTCAAAGAAGGTAGCATTCCTCCCCTCTGAAGAATAAACCGAATCACTAAAGCGTTCTAACACTTTTTGAGCTATTTTGACTGACACATCTAAGTTACTCGAAGTAGAGGTTGTAGGAACTCTTGTTACATTAAACCATCGGTCTTGCGTTTGACTACTATTATCTTCAGAAGTAGCGAGTCCAACCTGCATTATCTTTGAAGTCTCTCTTTCCAAAACAGGAGACTCAATCACTTCCATTTCTTCCTCTGAACGGCTATCCGTCCGATCAGCAGCTTCACTATCTGGTACAGTGTCTAAAAGAAGATAACTAGCAGGAATAAACTCCTCACCACTATCATCATCACTATTATCAATAGAATCCTGCGGAGATGGAAACTCCTCTACATCATCTGCAGTTATTGGGTGCTCAGAATCATTATTCGGAAGAGTACCAGGTAACTCAGGTGAAAGAGGAGACTCGCCTTCAAGCAAGCCATCGTCTATAGGGGAGGATTCTTCGGAACCGTCGTTGGGAGCCTGAGGCTCCGGAAACTCCTCTACATCGTCGGCAGTTATTGGGGCTTCAGAATCTTTATCCGGAAGAGTACTAGGTAACTCAGGTGAAAGAGGAGATTCGCCATCAATCAAGCCATCGTCTATAGAGGAGGATTCTTCAGAACCGTCGCTAGGATCCTGAGGAGAAAGAGGTTCCTCTACATCATCGGCAGTTATTGGGGCTTCAGAATCTTTATCCGGAAGAGTACCAGGTAACTCGGGTGAAAGAGGAGACTCGCCTTCAAGCATACCATCGTCTCTAGGCGAGGATTCTTCAGAACCGTTGTTGGAATCTTGAAGCTCCGGAAACTCCTCTACATCGTCGGCAGTTATTGGGGCTTCAGAATCTTTATCCGGAAGAGTATCAGGTAACTCTGGTAAAGGAGAAGGCTCGCCATCAGTCAAACCATCATCTATAACTGAAGAATCTTCAGAACCGTCGCTAGGATCCTGAGGAGAAAGAGGCTCCTCTACATCATCGGCAGTTATTGGGGCTTCAGAATCTTTATCCGGAAGAGTACTGGGTAACTCGGGTGAAGGAGAAGGCTCGCCATCAAGCAAACCATCGTCTATAACTGAAGAATCTTCAGAACCATCGTTGGGAGCCTGAGGCTCCGGAAACCCTTCTACATCATCTGCAGGTATCGGGTGTTCAGAATCTTTATCCGGAAGAGTACCAGGTAACTCGGGTGAAAGAGGAGACTCGCCATCAATCAAGCCATCGTCTCTAGGGGAGGATTCTTCATGGTCGGTAGGATCTTGCGGAGGCGGTGAGATAGTCAAAATATACTCATTTTGGGCACTTTGACCATCAGAATCTTTGACGGAAATCCGCACTCGATAATCCCCGGGATTACTTAGTTGCACTGAAGTCGTACCATCTTCTAAACTAGTGATTTCACCTGTGGATAGATTTTCATACGATAAGGTTTCAATACGTGTTGTGTAGCTATCACTATTTGAAAAATCATCTTCCTTATCAAAGATGGTGACTGCCGACAATAAATCAACAACCTCATCAACTTTTGCTGTAACTGTTTCCGTAGCAATGTCAATAGTAGGTGCCGTATTTATAATCCAATCACTAACAGTGGCATACAACTTTTCTGAATACGTAGCTGTCACTGTATATAAACCCTTTTGAAAAACAGATATTTGCTCTTTCGTCACAGGAACATAAAGGGCAATTGAGCCATTCTCATTTTGAATAGATTTAACAACAAATGTGCTATTTCCCATTTGAGACTGATGAACATAAGGCTGCCCTCGCCAAGTGTCTGTGACATCATCATAAGTGATTAGCAGGTCGTGTCTGTTATCTCTTTCAACCAATATCCCTTCAGTTTCAGAATAATAGCTAGCCCCTGAAAATTCAAGAACGACAGCTTTCACATTTGGCGACATTAATAAAGGAATATCAGATCTAGTTGTTGAAATGGGAAAATTAGCTAATGCTATTTTTGTGGGATCACTAGCAGCTTCTTGATCAAAACCAACCGCGTTCCACAAATCAAATTGACTCACTTCTTTATCTGTTATCGTTTTTGTATCTTGAACAGAGGATCCACTTACTAAGTCTGAAGCATCACTTGTTTCAGCAGTATGTTCAGCTAGTGTTTGATCGGCTAATGAGCTCTTATCATCACTCCAAACCTTCTCATCAGCGTCAGCAGTCGACTCAAGGGTACTATCTATCGTTTTAGAAATATCCTGATTAGTTCTGTTCTCAAGATGGCCTTCTTCCGAATTATTTGAAATTACCGTCTCACTCATTACAGAAACAACAGACTCATCTGACTCTGTTAACTCATCTGCATACCCTTGCCCCGATATCATTCCCGCTGAAAGAGCTACCATCGTAAATAATGCAGCAAGGCTTCGAGTGGTTCTATATTTTCCAAAACATAACGGCAACACAAAATTGGAACGAGACTTTTCTCCCTCCATACAACCGTTTACCTCCTGCTTATTTCGTTTGTCAGCCAATAAATTGCGCTTCTCTCTTCTTTAGTCTCATCATTATAACGTATTTTCTCCAAAAATACTACGGAAACAGTCTATGACTGCGCCTTCTTTCCACCAAAAAACCAGAGCAGTTAAACTAGTTAAACTCTTTAGATGATAACAAAAAAGACGGCAATCGTCTATCTTTTCACAACAAAAAACAGTAGCTTAATTCAGACCAATTCACTCCATTTGACCTTACAGAAAGCAAATAAGTAGCTTTAAAAACCAATCCAGACGAATCTTATCAGCCGCATCTTTCACCATACCGTGATCTGTCATCTAGCTGAAAACAATATCTCTTTAACAGCTCTTAGGGACCGTGAAGTCCCAACATGGGTGCCAAGACCTCAACACCACCCCATCCCACGTCACCAAGAAACTCAAAGAAAATATGGCTGAAATCTTGAAAAAATACTGATTCTATGTCCTAAAACATAGAAAAAGCCTATTGCACAACGTCAAAACATTGATACAATAAGCTCTTTATTATTAAATTATTTTACAGCGTCTTTAAGTGCTTTACCAGCTTTGAATGCTGGAACTTTTGAAGCTGCGATTGAGATTTCTTCACCAGTTTGTGGGTTGCGGCCTTTACGAGCTGCACGTTCACGAACTTCAAAGTTACCAAAACCGATAAGTTGTACTTTATCACCTTCTGCAAGGAATCCTTCGATTGCTTCGAACACTGCATCAACTGCTGCAGCTGAATCTTTCTTAGTCAATTCTGTTGCTTCAGCAACCTTTGCGATCAAATCTTGTTTATTTGCCATTTTGAACAAATCCTCCATAAATTTTAAGCTTAATGCTTATTAACAGTCTCTATCATATCGGAAAAACCTTATAAGGTCAAGTAATTAACGCTCTTATGGATGTTATTTTCCCATTTTTCATACCTTTAAGGTTCTTTAAATAAATCAAAACTTATTCGATCATTTGCTAAGTCAAACTCGGTTGCTTTGGCATAAAGACCATTTGACAATTTAATATCTTTCAATGACAAAATGATTTCAGATTTCTTAGGTTTTATCGCGAGAAACTTAGGAATATCATAAGCATTTGAAATATAACTCAAGATTTCCTTCTTTGGTAAGGTTAGAGTACCAGCAGAGACGGAGGTTACTTCTAGTTGAACATCACCATTCTTTAAAACGTAAGGTGCAAAGTAAACGTAAAGCGGGATTTCATAACCTAGTAATCGATAGGAACCTTGAAAAAGAACCTGACTTGAGGTCGTGTAAAATTCATACTTCAATCCCTTGGTTTGATAATCTTCCAAAAAAGCAGCTGCTGTATTATTCAACTCTTCTCTTGTCGTGACAAAAGTCCCAGCTTTTATGGCCGTTGTCTTGTCTTTTGACTCTGATTTTTGACTGATCTTTTGCTCACGAGGTTGTATGACTCGGTAACCAACAACACCCACAAAGGCTAGGTTCATCGCCAATAAAATCAGGAAGAGATACTTCCATAAACTAAGCTCATTTTTTTTCATGTGTTTGACTTATCCTTTCCATGATAGCATCTGCCATGATACCATAGCCAGTATTGTTGGGATGAAAGTGATCTTCTGTAAAGAGAGCATCATTGACAACAGTTGTTTGATCACCTGATACTGACACAACACCTTCTTTTCCATCAACCCCTTTATATAATTGATCATTAATACCGACGAAATAAACCTTATCATACTCGGTTGTTAGTTTTTTGGTTCCAAGATTCCACTGATCAACAATATCTTGCATTTGGGTCATTTCAGGGAAATTGAGGTAAAAAGGATTATAGATACCAACCACATAAATGGGTAAGTCTGGATTTTCTTTCCTAGCTAAATCAATAATCTGTCTAAGATTTTTTTTGTAAGTCTTTGAACCAACTGTAAAGCTTCCCTCATTTAGGTGATCCAAATTCTCTCGAACCACTTTCATAACATCGTTGCCACCAACTGTCAAAGTCATGATATTCGCAGTCTTTAAATTGTTTTGAATCGCTTTTTGTTTCTTCATCCGATTCAAAATCTGCCGACTGGTATTCCCTGAAATCCCATAATTACTAGTGACCGTTCGATAGCGGTAAGTTTCATCCAACCGTTTGGCTAAGAGAGGCACAAAGCCGCCTTGGTTGGTTGTATCACCAACGCCTTGTGTCAATGAGTCTCCAATAGCTAACAAATGGAATTTTTCCTGCTTTTCCTTTAAAAAATCCGACTTCTTCAGTTGAGCATTTGAAGCTGGAAACAAGAACCAAAAAATAAGGGTAAACACTAAAAGACTTGCCAAAAATACAGCAAGTCCACTTTTAATCGTCTTAGTCATAGCGCACTAACACCGCAAAAGCATCCTCACCCGTGTGAGTTTGGATAATGGATCCCGTCTCTAAAACAGAGATTTCTTGATTGACAAAAGCTTGTAATTTTTCTTTCAATGCTAGAGCGAAATCTTTCTTTCCTGCATAGGAAATACCAATTTCTGCAATCGGATGACCCTCAACGCTAGCCAGAAAACTATCCAACCACTTAGTAAAGGTTTTAGCTCCGCGTCCTTTAACAATCGGAACAAGTTCATGATTTGTCATTTCCATGACAACACGGATATTTAACAAGGAGCTCAAAAGCCCTGTCACACGCCCAATGCGACCACCTTTAACCAGATTTTCCAAAGTTGACACACCAATATAAAGTTCCGTTTTCTGGCGAACCTGTTCGATGCCAGCTAGGATTGCCTCCAAACTAGCGCCTTCTTTCGCAAGTTTAGCCGCTTCGACAACTTGAAATGCCATGGCTTGATCAGTAAAGCTAGAATCAATAACGGTTGCATCAACGCCAGCAATCGTTGCTCCTTGTCGAGAGGCCTCTACAGTTCCAGATAAAGAGTGAGATAAATGAATAGACACAATGTGATCGGCACCTTCTGATACCAAACCTTCATAAACCTCCGCAAAGAGTCCTACTGGTGGTTGGCTTGTTTTGGGCAATGCCTTTCCAGACTTCATCAATGAAAGAAACTTTCCTTCTTCTTTTAAGTCAGCATCTGAGAAAACTTCACCATCAATCATTACAGAAAGCGGAACAACAGTAATATCCAATGCTTCTACAATGCTTTGTTCTATTGTAATAGAGGAATCTGTTACGATTTTTATCTTACTCATATCAAAACCTGTTCTAATCTTATTTTCTTTATTCTGTGAACTACATTATATCAAAAAACGATCTGTTTAGGAACCGTTGACGCTCCTTGAGCAGTCATCAAGCGGTGAAAACCTTATTTTCGAAGCAGTTCCTTGGCCTGCTCACGCGCTGAAGCAGTCACATCACTCCCAGCAATCATTTTAGCAATCTCTTCAATTCTCTCTTCTTGCGTAAGAAGTCGCACAGTAGATACCGTTGACGTTTCATCACTTTCTTTGGAAATATAAAATTGATAATCTGCTGCTGCAATAACTTGTGGTAAATGTGAAATAGCAAGAACCTGCCCATGACTGCCGATTTTATAGATCTTTTGAGCAATCGCTTGAGCAACGCGTCCCGAGACCCCAGTATCCACTTCATCAAAGACAATACTGGTCTTATCTTCTTTACGGGAAAAGGCAGATTTAATCGCTAACATAAGGCGGGATAACTCTCCACCAGAGGCTACCTTGACAAGCGGTTTAAATCCTTCTCCAGGGTTGGTTGAAATGTAAAACTCAACCAACTCATTGCCCTCTTTACTGAATTTTCCCTTGTCAAATTGCACTCGAAAGTCTGCCTTCTCCATATACAGCTCTCTTAGTTCAGCCTTAATCTCTTGTTCAAGTGACAAGGCAATGTCATGTCTTGCTTCAGATAATTTCGCAGCAGCAACTAATAGATCTTTCTCCAAACGGCGAAGATCCTTCTCTAAACTTTCTGAGCTACCATCATTACCAGTCAAGAGATTGTATTCCTTAGTGATATTATCCAGATACTCCAGAACATCGTCCACACTACCGCCATATTTACGCGTAATAGTGTTTAAGACATCTAGACGTGCTTCAATAGCTAACAAGCGTCCTGCGTCAAAGTCTAAATGATCAACGAGGTCACCCAACTGCTTAGTCACATCCTCTAAAATATAGTAACTCTCAGAAAGATGGAGTGATAAGTCTTTGTAGTCTGGATCAAACTCTTCTAAGGTCACGAGGTCATTCATAGCAGAGCGAACATTTGACAAACTAGACATTTCCTCGTTATCAAGCATGGTATAAGCATTGGTCAAGGTGTCAGCAATCTGTTTGTGATTCATCAACTTATCACGCTCTTGAACCAATTTGTCATCTTCACCTGACTTGAGGACTGCTGCCTCAATTTCTGCCATTTGAAATTCTAACATCTCGATGCGAGCTTTATGCTCACGTTCATTCTTTTGCTGCTCAAGAACTCGTTTACGTAATAAACGATAGGCTTCAAAGGTTTCTTGATAAGTTGCCTTGATGCCAGAAAAATCAGCGTCACCAAATTCATCCAACATACGGATATGCAAACTTGGTTTCATCAATTCTTCCTGATCATGCTGCCCATGAATATCCACCAAATGTTGTCCAATTGACTTCAAGGTTGTCAGATTCACCATCTGACCATTGACACGACTAACGCTACGACCATTTTGGAAAATATCACGCCGAATAATGAGGTCATCTTCAAAATCAATGCCATTTTCTTCCAAAATGGCAACCAATTGAGGACTTTTTTCCACTGAAAACAAGCCTTCGATTTCAGCTTTTCGCTGTCCGTGTCGTATCACTTCTGTTGAAGCACGCGCGCCAAGCATCATGTTCATAGCATCAATGATAATAGACTTACCTGCACCTGTTTCACCAGTTAAGACTGTCATTCCATTATCAAAAGTCAATGAAATCTCCTCAATAATAGCAAAGTTTTTAATGGAAATTTCTAATAACATGACCTTCCTCGTTTTCTATTTTTTTCTTATCCAACTTCGAAACGTTCCTGCAAGTTCTCGAGCGTTCTCTTCAGTTGTCGCAATCAAAAGCAAACTATCATCGTCACCAATTAAGCTAAAAATCTGATCAGCATAATCCTCTAAAATCAGTCGTTTTAAATATTTTGTCGATCCAGGAACCACGACAATATTAATCATATCAGCAATCTCCGACTGCCCTAGAGTCACTGTCAAGATATTCTCCTCAGCTGCACGTTGCAAGGGGCTCATGTAACGTTTAGCAGCTTCGTTCGATAGGCCATAGACATAGCCACCACGATTGCCTTTTACCTTAATAATACCAATGCTGTTAATATCTCTAGAAACCGTTGCCTGAGTTGCTGTAACTCCCTTTGACTCTAAAATCGTTACCAATTCTTGTTGTGTTTCAATTTCTTGTTCAGTAACAATTTTTCGAATCAACTCTAATCGTTCATTCTTCCGCATTTTTCTTAAATTCCTCGTGTGCTCTCGCAACAACCTGACCAATATCAGCTGATACTAGCGTTTCAGGTGTCGCTGATTTTTCCATATAGGCTAAAAATTCAATATTACCGTGACCCCCCTGGATTGGTGAAAAATCGAGTCCCTTAATAGTAAATCCGTAATCCACTGCAAAAGTAGTCACTTTTTCTAAAACTTTTTCATGAACAGCCTTGTCTTTGACGATACCTTTTTTGCCAATCTGCTCACGCCCCGCTTCAAATTGCGGTTTAACAAGAGCAACTACCCGACCGCCATCAACTAAGATATTAGCTAGCGCTGGCAAAATCAAGTTGAGCGAAATAAAACTTACATCAATACTGGCAAATGATGGTAAACCTTTCGTGAAATCTTTCGTTTCAGCATAACGAAAATTGTACTGTTCCATCGAGCACACACGCTCGTCTTGACGTAATTTCCAGACCAATTGGTTGGTTCCCACATCAACAGCATAGACCAGTTTGGCACCATTTTGTAGCATGACATCGGTAAAACCACCTGTCGAAGCACCAATATCAATTGTTGTCGCATCCTCAACTGAGATATTAAAAACTGTCAAAGCTTTTTCTAGTTTAAGCCCACCGCGGCTGACATATTTGAGCTTTTCACCTTTTAGTTTCAACTCAGTACTATCATCAATTTTCTCACCTGGTTTATCATAGCGTTGACCATTAACGACATTAATGACTAAGCCTGCCATAACCCCACGTTTGGCTTGTTCACGTGTTTCAAAAAGGCCTTGTTTATAGGCTAACACATCCACTCTTTCTTTAGGCATGAAGTCGTAACCTTTCTATGATGGTCATCATGCCATCAGCTTTAAAGACTGTTTCTTCTTCCATTTTTTGAAAAATTGCTACTGCTTGATTTAGCGAATTTTCCAAAACCTCATAAGATTTACCCAAGCCCAAAAGAGCTGGATAAGTTGACTTAGCAGCCTCGAGATCTTTATTAGGCGTTTTGCCTAAAGCCTCAAAATCTGCTGTAACATCCAAAATATCATCACGAACTTGAAAGGCCAGACCAATTAATTGACCTGCTGTGCTTAAATCTGCAATGATCCTATCCGATTGTTTGGTAATGTGACCAGCCGCGATAAACGGAAAAGCCAAAAGAGCACCTGTTTTGTTGGCGTGAATCAACTGAACTTGCTCAAGTGTCAAACTCTGACCTTCACCTTTCATATCAAGCATTTGCCCACCAACCATACCAAAAGTACCTGACAAACGGGACAGCAGCTGTATCAACCTGATTTTAATGTCATTATCCAAATCCGCTTCAGCAATCAAGCCTGAAGCGTCCAAAAAGAGAGAGTCAGCAGCCAAAATAGCCGTCGCCTCATCGAATTTTTTATGGTTGGTCAAACGTCCCCGTCTATAATCGTCATTGTCCATAGCAGGCAGGTCATCATGAATGAGACTGCCCGTATGAATCATCTCAAGAGCTGCTGCCACATCAAAATGTGCCTTTGTTAATTCGAGACCAAAACCATCCAACAAATCTAATAAAATTCTCGGACGAATCCGCTTGCCACCGCTGTCAATCGAATAAAGGATAGCCTCAATCAACTCCGGTGACACAACATCTTGACTCTGATAATAAGTGCGAATAGCTTGATCAATTTGCCACATCTTATCCATTAGGCATCCATTTCCACTTCTGTTCCGTCTGGCTGCATAACTTTAACCAGCGTTTTTTCAGCATCCTGCAAGGTTTTTTGGAGTTCTTTAGACAAAAGCATGCCTTTTTGAAATTGTTCAATAGCTTCTTCTAAAGGCACATCTCCATTTTCCAATTGAGCCACAATAGTTTCCAACTCTTTTAAATTATCTTCAAATGTTTTTTTCTTGCTTGGCATTTGCTACCTCTACTTCTATCTGACCATCTTTCATTTGAATGGAGAGATGGTCTCCTTTTTTGACGTCACTAATACTTGTAATGGCTTTTTGGTCTTTTTGGACAATGGCATAGCCACGCGCGACAATCCTAGTTGTATCAAGCGATAAGAGCGTTTCTTGAACCTTTTCAAATCGACTAATCTTGCTGTCATAAACACTCGTCGTGTTTGACATGAGAAGTCGATTTAATATGGCTAGACGTTCATCATATCGATTTATTTTTTCAGACAATCCTGTTGTCAAGAATCGTTGCTCTAACAGTCGTTCTTGTTGCTGCGCATGATTGAGTTTATTAACCATTAACTGTGTCAAACGGCTGGTCAAATGGTCTAACTTTTGAGAAATACCATCATAAAGACGTTCAGGTTGTCTAAAAATAACGGACTGTCGTAGTTGATTCAAACGGTCTTCTTGCCATTTCAACTGTCTAAGACTAGCCTGATAGGCCCGCTGCTGACGTTCACCAATCCAAGCCAAAACATCTGCTTTGCTAATTGGCGTGGCCAATTCAGCTGCTGCTGTTGGGGTAGCCGCACGCCTATCTGCCACAAAATCAGCCAAAGTTGTATCTGTCTCATGTCCGACACTTGAGATAATAGGTAACCGCGATTCAAAAATAGCTTCTACAACAATTTCTTCATTAAAAGCCCACAAGTCTTCAATAGAACCACCACCACGCCCAATAATCAAGAGATCTAGATCCTCTCTTTGATTGGCCTTGGCGATGTTAACTGCCACTTCCTGAGCAGCACCATCTCCTTGAACCTTGGTCGGAAATAACAGAATTTCAACTCCAGAGAAACGCCGCGAGATGGTCGTGATAATGTCTCGAATAACGGCACCACTTGGACTAGTCACAACCCCAATCTTTTTAGGAAATTGAGGTAGAGGTTGCTTATGTTTATCATCAAAATAACCTGCTGCCGTCAGTTTCTTCTTAAGTTGCTCAAACTGAAGAGCCAAAGCACCGATTCCATCGGGCTCTGCTTTTTCAATGATAAGCGAATAAGAACCGCTAGGCTCATAGAGTTGGACACGACCAATAACATTAATTTTCATGCCTTCTTCAAGGTCAAATCCTAACTTTTTGAATTGACCTGCCCACATGGTAACCTGTATAACCGCATGCTCATCTTTAAGCGAAAAATACTGGTGATTGGGACGACGTCGAAAGTTAGAGACCTGTCCAGTCAAATAAACCCGCTCCAAATACGGATCACGATCAAATTTCAGCTTAAGATACTTGGTTAAATGACTAACCGTTAGATAATCCGACATCTGCTCCCTTTCCATTTTTATGCAAAATTCTTTATTCATTATACCATTTTTCAACCAAATAAGCAGAAAAATCAAGCAGAAGAAATCGACAAAAAAAGTTAGAAGCACTGTTGTAGTAGAACACTCCTAACTCTATTTTTAATCATCTTTTCGATAACTCTATCTATAAGGCACCCACAATAGCATGAGGTTGGTAGCACTCATCCAAATAAGACACCTCTTCTTCTGTCAAATAAACATCAAAGGCACCCATAAAATCGTCCAAGTATTTCTCTTTAGTCACACCAACAATAGGTGAATGAATGCCTTTTTGCCATAACCATGCTAGGGCGATTTGCGCTCTAGAAACAGCTTTTTTACCTGCTAACTCTGCAACTCGCTCTACAATAACACGATCTTGATCTTCTGTAGCATCGTATTTGGCATGCGCAATTTGATCTGTTTTACTCCGCGCTGTATCTGCTGTCCAATCTCGAACAACACGTCCAGCCGCCAAAGGACTATAAGGCACTAAGGCAACGCCATAATCGTTACAGAATGGGATCATTTCACGTTCATCTTCACGGTAAAGCATATTGTAATGGTTCTGCATAACTGAGAAGGTTGTCCATCCATTCTTTTCAGCCACATATTGTGCTTTTTGGAATTGCCAAGCATACATGGCTGAAGCACCGAGATAATGAACTTTACCAGCACGCACCAAATCATTCAAAGCTGCCATGGTTTCTTCAATCGGCGTATGGTAATCCCAACGGTGAATATATAAGATATCAATATAATCTGTTCCCAAACGTTTTAAGCTGGCTTCTACTTGATTAAAAATAGCCTTACGAGACAAACCTTTGGTATTTGGACTATCAGAGTGACCATCGCCGAAAAAGAGTTTGGTAGCAATAATCACCTCATCACGCTTAGCAAAGTCAGCTAGGGCGCGACCTAGATATTCTTCACTAGTCCCTTGGGCATAGGTATTGGCTGTATCAAAAAAATTGATTCCCATATCCAGAGCTTTTTTGATAATATGACGACTGTCTGCTTCATTAAGTAACCAACCAGAATGAAAACCAGTGCTTGCATCTCCGAAACTCATACAACCCAAACATAATTTTGACACTTCAAGGCCTGTATTTCCCAATCTTGTGTATTCCATCATTAACCTCCATTTATCTAATGTGAACCTATTATACACCCTAGAGTCAACTCCAAGTCAAGCGTTTTCATGATAAAACAAAAACAATCAGATAATATCCGACTGTTAAAGCATATAAAAGACGATAGCTATGTATTGCAAGGCTGAAGCTAGAAGGATAAAGAGATGCCAAATCATATGAAAATAAGGTTTTTTCTTAGCGTAAAAGAAAGCTCCGACCGTATAAGATAAGCCCCCTGCCAGCATGAGCAGACCAAAAATAAGATTAGTCTTTTGAATAATGGCTGGGAGAATAAAGACAACTAGCCAGCCCATAAATAGATAAAGAGAAAGACTAAATGTCTCATTAATATTCTTAGCCAAAATTTTATAAAGAATCCCAAAAATGGTGGCTCCCCACTGTAAAACGATAATGGTAAGACCAAGCCAACCGCCAACCAAGGATAGGGCTACGGGTGTGTAAGAACCCGCAATAGCGATGTAAATCATACTATGGTCAATAATCCGCAAGACGTATTTTTGCGGCGTTCCATAAGTCATCGAATGATAAACCGTTGATGACAAAAACATCAAGAAAAGGCTGATAACAAAAATGGACATCCCTACTGCTGCTGTCGCATCATAGACTTGGTAGGCCCTAATAGCTGTAACAGGTAGAAGACCTAGCATAACGGCTGATCCCACCCCATGCGTGGTAGCATTGGCAATTTCTTCTCCAAACGATAACGGATGATTTAATTTAAAGGTTTGATTCACTGTTTTTTCCTCCCAACTCAATTGTCAATAAGCGAGCCTTATAATAAGACTTTACAGCCAAACAAGAGTAAGCAATAACTTCTGGCACTTCTGCTTCTTCATTCATACAAGTGGCAAACCAATTGTATAACTCTTCCGAGCTATAGTTCTGCTTCAAAATACTTAAAGTTTCACCAATTTCTTGCAAACTAAAAACATTTTTCAAAAAAGCAATAGCAATTAAACGGGCTACCTGATGACGTTGGTATTTTTTCTTAAACGGCTTTTCCAAATGACCATGCTTGACATAATTGTTTACCATAGAAGAGGTAATCCCTTTAGCATCCCTATCAACACATGTCTGACTGACCTTATTAACATAGTAAAGCACTTGGTCTAAATAGAGGTCCAACTCTGGTAACTCTTTCCATAGCGGTATTTTTTCTAATTTTATTTCTTCAAAAATATTATATCTAGTTTTCATAACTAGATTATATCATTTATATAATTTAAGACAAGAAAAAACCTTGCCCACAGACAAGATTTCAACTTTATTTTAGAGTGGCTAATGCAGCCTCGTAAGTCTGCTCTAATAACATCGTAATCGTCATAGGACCAACACCACCAGGAACTGGCGTTATCAGATCAGCTATTGGTTTTACTGCTTCAAAATCGACATCCCCCGATAGTTTTCCATTCTCATCGCGATTCATGCCCACATCAATAACAACCGCACCTGGTTTGACATAATCAGCTGTGATGAATTTTGAGCGCCCAATAGCAACCACCAAAATATCTGCTGTCTTGGTAATATCAGCCAAATTTTTCGTTCTAGAATGTGTTGAGGTTACGGTAGCATTAGCTTCTAGGAGAAGAGCAGCCATCGGTTTACCAACGATATTGGAACGACCAACAACAACCGCATTTTTTCCTTCTAGATCAACGCCATAAACTGCGAACATCTTCATGATACCAGCCGGTGTGCAAGGAATCATAGCTGGTTTTCCAGACCACAAACGACCCGTATTAACATGATGAAAACCATCAACGTCCTTAGTTGGGTCAATTGCTAGGACAACTTCTTCCTCATCAATGTGATCTGGCAGGGGTAACTGCACTAGAATCCCATGAAAACGATCATCTCGATTGTACTGGTCAACCACATCCAGAAGCTCTTTTTGAGAAATATCTGCTGATAAACGAACTGTTTCACTGAAAAATCCAGCCTTTTTAGCAGAACGTTCTTTATTTCTAACATAAACTTGACTGGCAGGATTTTCTCCGACCAAAATAACCACCAAACCTGGAACAAGTCCCTCTTTTTCCTTTAAGCGAGTAACTTTTTCAGCCAATTCAGCCTGCATCTTTTGGGCCAAGCCCTTACCATCAATCAATCTTACCATCATACACTCCTATACTTTTTGACCATTATACCAAAAAGCTAGGCCGATACCTAGCGTCTTTTTTATAATACTTTACTCAAGAAATGTTTCGTTCTATCTTCCTGAGTATTTTCAAAGATTTGTTGAGGTGTGCCATCTTCTACGATAACGCCACCATCCATGAAAATAACGCGGTCAGCTACCTCACGCGCAAACCCCATTTCATGTGTCACAATAACCATTGTCATTCCAGACTTCGCCAAGTCTTGCATAACGGCCAAAACCTCTCCAACCATTTCGGGATCAAGAGCTGATGTTGGCTCATCAAAAAGTAAAACATCTGGATCCATAGCCAATCCACGCGCTATGGCGATACGTTGCTGTTGCCCACCCGATAAACTGGACGAATAGGCATCTGCTTTATCACGAAGACCAACTTTATCTAGGAGTTCAAAAGCTTTTGCTTCTGCTTCACTCTTTGATAAGCCTTTTGTTTTCATTGGCGATAAAGTGATATTTTCTAAAATACTCATATTTGGGAAAAGGTTAAATTGTTGGAAAACCATTCCCATTTTCTCACGCATCTTGAAAACATCATTCTTTTTATCAGTAATGTCTATACCTTCAAAAGTAACACTACCTTTAGTTGGTATTTCTAGTAAATTCATGGTCCTAAGAAATGTTGATTTTCCTGATCCAGAAGGACCAATGATAACCACAACTTCTCCCTTGTGAATGTCTAGATTGATTCCCTTTAACACTTCATTTTGGCCAAAGTGTTTATGCAAATTCTCAATTGAAATTAATGTCTCTGTCATTATAGTGTTCCTCCATTACCCATTCGTTTTTCAAGGATTTGCAATAATCTAGACATTGCTGTTGTGATCATTAAATAGTAGAATGCCGCAAACAAGAGTGGTTCGACAGGAATATAGGTTGCTGTTACTACAGACTGCGCACCATTCCAAAGTTCCATTACCCCAATGGTTTGTAAAAGTGAGCTATCCTTGATGATGGTAATAAATTCATTCCCCAAAGCCGGCAAGATATTTTTAATCGCTTGAGGCAAAATAACATAACGCATAGCGTTTTTAGGCTTAATACCTAGTGAGTAGGCTGCTTCCAGCTGTCCCTTTGGTACAGACTCAATACCAGCACGAACAGACTCCGAAATATAGGCGCCACTGTTCAATGAGATAATAATAATGCCAGGCAAAAGACGGCTAAAGTCCATATCTAAGACACCAAAACCAACAGTCGGTGCTCCGCTAAAATGCATCCAGGCAAATGCAATCATAATTTGGACTACCATAGGAGTCCCCCGAAATACCCAAACATAAAAACTGGCTAGCCAAGCTAAAGGCTTAAAGGAACTCCTTTTTGAAAATGCCACTAAAATACCAATAATGGTTCCAAAAAAGACAACACAAGCAGAAATCATAATGGTGACTATGACACCGTAGTTAAAATAAGCCCAATACTTGGGAAGGAAAGAAAAATCCATAACGAACTCCTATTTACTAAAAGATAAGAACCATCATAGCATAGATAAACTAAAAATACAATGTTTTTCGGTATTTTTATACAATAAAACCTCTTTTTTTGTATAAAGAAGGCGAAAATCCATTGAAATATTCAATTCAAGCCATATCAGTTCTAACACCTGAGTTTCTACATTAGCTACCAGCGACCTCTCTAATATCCCCCTAATACTACCCTTTAAAGGCAAAATAAAAATGAGCCTGCCACCATGTCCCAGACTCATTTCTACTAACTTAATAAAGTAAATCATAAATTTCCATTGCAATCAAATCAATGCTATCAAACGAATATAACTCCTTAGCTTCAACATCGCGCAAAGTGAAAACTGGTCCGTTTTCTGGATCGTTACTGAATGATACTTCTGCAACAACAACTCCTTCTCGCTCAAAATTACGTTTTAAATTACCGCCATCTGTGGCCATAAGCTCAAGACGATTGATGATTCTCACTAAATGTGATTCCATATCATACTCCTCTATTTCTATTGATTTCTCTTATTTTACCACAAAAGCTTTCAAAGTAACACTAAATCAACTATTTTCCTGATATTAAGCTGTTAAAAAATTCGTTAGCACTCTTTTAGTTAGACTGCCAATTTTTTGAACTTTTTACTTGCAATGCAGAACGATCATGCTATAATAAAGTCAGATAAAGTTTGACTATATTTGACCAAAATGAATTTGGTTCGATAAAAGTCCTATATCTATTTAAACATTTCACTTTTAAAAATCTCTCAAAAAGCGAGGTATATCTATGCTTTGTCAAAATTGTCAATTAAATGAATCAACTATCCATTTATACACTAATGTTAATGGAAGGCAAAAACAAGTCGATCTTTGCCAAAACTGTTATCAAATCATGAAAACGGATCCTAAAAACAGTCTTTTGTCAAATTTAGGCCAAGAAAGAGCGTCATCGTCTATGAATCCATTTTTCGATGATTTCTTTGGTGATCTCAATAACTTCCGCGCCTTTAGCGGTGATTTACCAAATAGTCCTAAAACACAAGCTGGTGGTCAAGGTGGCAACAAGGGCCCAGGAAACCGTCAACCAAACGGTCCTCAAGGACCTGCTCAGCAAAAGAACCAAGGTCTCCTAGAGGAATTCGGTATCAATATTACTGAAATCGCTCGTCAAGGTGACATTGATCCTGTTATTGGCCGTGACGATGAAATTCTTCGTGTCATTGAAATTCTAAACCGTCGTACTAAGAACAATCCTGTTCTTATCGGTGAGCCCGGAGTTGGTAAAACAGCTGTTGTGGAAGGCCTAGCTCAAAAAATTGTCGATGCTGATGTTCCACAAAAACTCCAGGGTAAACAAGTCATTCGTTTAGATGTTGTCAGCCTTGTTCAAGGAACTGGTATCCGTGGTCAATTTGAAGAGCGTATGCAAAAGCTCATGGAAGAAATTCGCAATCGCCAAGATGTGATTCTCTTCATCGATGAAATCCATGAAATTGTTGGTGCCGGTAGTGCTGGCGATGGCAATATGGACGCTGGTAATATCCTAAAACCTGCTCTCGCACGTGGCGAGCTTCAATTAGTTGGGGCAACAACTCTTAATGAGTATCGTATTATTGAAAAAGACGCTGCTTTGGAACGTCGTATGCAACCGGTTAAAGTCGATGAACCAAGTGTTGAAGAAACCATCACCATCTTAAAGGGAATTCAACCCAAATACGAAGATTACCATCATGTCAAATACAGCTCTGATGCTATCGAAGCGGCAGCCATTCTTTCCAATCGTTACATCCAAGATCGCTTCCTTCCCGATAAGGCTATTGACCTTCTTGACGAATCCGGTTCTAAGATGAATTTAACCTTGAATTTTGTTGATCCGCAAGAAATAGATCAGCGCCTAGTTGAAGCTGAGAATCTTAAGACCCAAGCAACACATGATGAAGACTACGAACGTGCCGCTTACTATCGTGATCAAATCGCTAAGTACAAGGAAATGCAAGCTCAAAAAATAGACGATCAAGACATCCCTATTATTACGGAAAAAAATATCGAAGCTATTATTGAGCAAAAAACTAATATCCCCGTTGGCGATCTCAAAGAAAAAGAACAAAGCCAATTGGTTCATTTGGCGGATGACCTTAAATCACATGTCATTGGTCAAGATGATGCTGTCGATAAAATTGCAAAAGCTATCCGTCGTAACCGAGTCGGTCTTGGCTCTCCAAATCGCCCCATCGGTTCCTTCCTCTTTGTAGGGCCAACTGGTGTTGGTAAAACAGAACTCTCCAAACAATTAGCTATCGAACTCTTCGGTTCCGCTGACAGCATGATCCGCTTCGACATGTCTGAATACATGGAAAAGCACGCTGTTGCCAAACTTGTCGGTGCTCCTCCAGGATACGTTGGTTATGAAGAGGCTGGGCAATTAACTGAAAAAGTCCGCCGCAACCCATATTCACTTATCCTACTTGATGAAGTTGAAAAAGCTCATCCAGATGTCATGCATATGTTTCTCCAAGTCCTTGATGATGGTCGCCTAACTGATGGTCAAGGTCGTACGGTCAGCTTCAAAGATACCATCATTATCATGACTTCTAATGCCGGTACTGGCAAAGTTGAAGCTTCTGTTGGTTTCGGTGCTGCTCGTGAAGGTCGCACCAATTCTGTACTTAACCAGCTTGGTGATTTCTTCAGTCCAGAGTTTATGAACCGTTTTGACGGTATTATCGAATTCAAGGCCCTTGAAAAAGAAAACCTTCTTACGATTGTTAACCTTATGCTTGAAGATGTTAACGACCGTCTCGCTGTCAACGGCCTCCACCTCGAGGTAACCGATAAAGTTAAGGAAAAACTGGTTGACCTTGGCTATGATCCAAAAATGGGGGCTCGACCACTGCGCCGAACTATCCAAGACCATATCGAAGATGCTATCACAGATTATTACCTTGAAAATCCTTCAGAAAAAAATCTCCGTGCTATCATGACTTCAAATGGACATATCGTCATCAAATCAAACACAAAAGCTGAAGCTGTTATTGAAGAAAACTAGAAAAAAGGTTGCGTCAATCATGATTGACGCAACCTTTTGCATTATCGGAGGTTCCAATAAGTCTGAAAATCCTTAACAATTGATGTTCTAAAATAAAGACAATAAACAACCAACATCGAGAGAACAGCTGCTAACACGTCAAAGGGTAATTTCAGCATCGCATATTGAGGATTAGCATAAAGAAAAGCTCTACCTAGTCCATAACCAATAATATCAATCATTGCCCCTAGAGACATCGCCAGCCAGACACGATTCTTGTTGGCCTTCGTCTTCTTGGGTCCAACAACAACTGATATCGTAGCTACTTGTAAACTATGCGTTACAAGTGTGACAAACATAGGTGTCGGATAAAAGAAAAAATCTCCTAAAAACGAACCAATTCCCGCGACCACCATCGCTTCCAGAGGTGGAAATAAAAGCCCTACTAAAAAGATAACAATACCATTGATATAAAAATGCCCGCCCGGTACAGGAATCGATAAGAAACTAGCACTCAAAATAATGATCACCGCCATAAAAAGAGCTGAAATTGTGACTTTTCTTGCTGACATAACCAACCTCTCCAAGCTTTAACTGTTGCCACCATTTATACCAATATTTTCAGAAAATGTCAAAATTTTTGGAAACTTTTCTAGTTTATTAGGCTAATTTTTAGTATAATAAGAGAAAAAACTATCGAGGAAAACTATGGTAAATCCTACATTCGGCCACAAAGAAGACAATGTTGTCTATCAAAATCGTTATGGCGTCTATGCTGTTATCCCAAATAAAGAGCAGGATAAAATGATTCTGGTTCAAGCGCCAAATGGAGCCTGGTTTCTCCCTGGTGGAGAAATCGAGGGAAACGAAGACCATTTTCAAGCGCTTGAACGCGAACTGATCGAAGAACTTGGTTTTAAGGCACAACTTGGAGACTATTTTGGACAAGCTGACGAATACTTCTACTCTAGCCATCGCGATACACATTTTTACAATCCTGCCTATATCTACGAAGTCACTTCCTTTGAAGAGTTAGGAAATCCTTTGGAAGATTTTAATAAACTGGCTTGGTTCCCTATCCACGAAGCTAAAGCTAAATTAAAACGTGGCAGCCACAAATGGGGCATTGAAATGTGGGAAAAAAAACATATTAAATAATTTTTTCAGGTCAATAAGTGTTATAATATAGACAGAAAAAGTTTTATTGGAGGATAAACATGAGACTTATCAATGTGACAAGCAGCCACCCTACACTCGTAAAAAACCAACTCCGAAACACTGATGCAACTTTAGTCGAAGTCTACTCTGCAGGTAACACTGACGTTATCTTTTCACAAGCACCAAAACACTATGAAATCCTCATTTCAAACAAATACCGTGCTATCAAAGATTCTGAATTAGAAGCTATTCGGGAATTCTTCCTTAAACGCAAAATAGATAAGACTATTGTTTTAAAAGAACAATTGAGAACATCACACACTGAAAATCTCATTAATATTTCTATTCCAACAACTGTTTAACAAGCCACCACCATGGCTTGTTTTTTAATAAATAGGACAAAACGAGAAGACCAAACGGTCTTCTCGTTTACTTCTTTAGAATCATTTCACCACATATAGTAGCGGACCTAAGCTTTCATAACTACTCATCATTGTCAGATGTTCTAAACTGATTTCCTTGATATTAAGCTTTGACTTCGAATCCTTCTGCTACTGCTTCTGGGAAGTTTTCTTCGATGACCTTTGCACTAGCATCGCAGACCATCACTCCGTATGGACGCATACGAGTTGTTGGATCAATCCGACGAGAACGCTCACAAACTTCTCCTTCTGCACGCTCTACACTGAAAGCAACACCATCAAAAGCAACAGCATCCGCCGGCTTATCAGCTTCATCAGCAATCGTCAATTGTGAGACAATCAATAAAAGAGCGATATCGCTATCCAGTGAATCTAGTAAGTTTTTCACTTCTTCGCTGGCGTAAACTGTCATATGGGCTTCTAATGATTTCCCAATAACTTTAGCATTTCGAGCTTCTTCAAGTGCTTTTTGAGCATGAGCCCGGAATTCCATAAAGGTATCCCACTCTTCTAAAATAACTTCTTGCCCTTCGAATGCTTGTGCCACAGGCATCTCAGATAGTTGAACGAATTCTTCTTCTTCATGTTCAAGGTATGACCAGATTTCTTCAGCCGTATGAGGCAAGATTGGGGTCAATAACTTAGTGATTTTTACCAAGATATCATAGAAAACAGTTTGCATCCGACGACGTTCTGGACTATTCGCTGCTTCGATGTATACCACATCTTTAGCAAAATCAAGATAAAAGGCAGATAAATCAACCGTCACAAAGTTAACAACTGCTTTATAGATGGTCATGAAATCATAATTGTCGTAGGCTTTGTTGATTGTCTCAACAAGCTTGTTAAATTTGATGGTCATGTATTTATCGACTGCACCTAAATCTTGATAAGCAACAGCATCCGTCGATGGGTTGTAATCATGTGTATTAGCAAGCAAGAAACGAAGCGTATTACGGATTTTACGGTATGTCTCAGAAACTTGACCTAAAATGTCCATAGATACTCGAACATCGTTATCAGTATCAACAGAGGCTACCCAAAGGCGGAGAATCTCAGCTCCATATTGCTTAGCCACATCATTTGGTGAGATGATATTACCTTTTGATTTAGACATTTTCTCACCCTTACCGTCTAGAACGAAACCTTGTGAAAGGATAGCTTTATATGGCGCATGTCCATTAACAGCTACAGAAGTGATCAATGATGAGTTAAACCAGCCACGGTATTGATCAGATCCTTCAAGGTAAAGATCAGCTGGGTAAGAAAGATTCTCACGAGCGTTCATAACACCATTCCATGATGAACCAGAGTCGAACCAAACATCCATGATGTCAGTTTCCTTAGTAAATTCACCATTTGGAGAGCCTGGATGCGTAAAGCCTTCAGGAAGAAGGTCTTTAGCCTCACGTTGCCACCAGATAACAGAGCCGTGTTCCGCAAACAAATCAGCAACATGGTCCGTTACTTCTTTGGTCATGATTGCTGTGCCATCTTCAGCATAGAAAATTGGAAGAGGGACACCCCATGAACGTTGACGAGAGATAACCCAATCGCCGCGGTCACGAATCATATTGTAGAGACGCGTTTTTCCCCATGACGGATGGAAGGTTGTTTTCTCAATTTCATCAAGGATTTCTTGACGGAATTTCGCGACTGAAGCAAACCACTGCGGCACTGCACGCCAGATGATTGGTTTTTTAGTGCGCCAATCAAATGGATAGGAGTGGCTGATGACTTCTTTAGCAAGTAGCAAATCACCTAATTTTTCTAGAACAGTTGGGACAACCTTATCGTAGAATTGTCCTTCAAAATCAGGTCCAGCAAGTTCATTCATAAGACCACGTTCGTTCACTGTTACATAAACTTCAAGGTCATATTTTGTCCCAACATTGTAGTCATCCTCACCAAATGATGGTGCAGTATGGACGATACCCGTACCAGAATCTGTTGTTACGTGATCACCTAGGATAACTAATTCTTCGACAGCTTCATCCCATGGGTGTTCAGTGACAATATACTCTAAGGCTGAACCTTTATGGCGCTCAAGAACCTCAAATGATTCCCAGCCAAATTTTTCAGCAAGTGTATCAACAAGAGCTTCTGCTACGACAAATTTACGATCATCATTTGGAGTTCTAACCAGTAAGTAATCCAAATCAGCACCAACTGTCAATCCGCGTGAAGCTGTAATGGTAAATGGGGTAGTTGTCCACACCACGATATAAGTATTTGTGTCAAGGACACCCTTACCATCTTTTACTTTATTGGCATAGTAGAGTGATGTTGACTCAATATCATGATATTCAATCTCTGCTTCAGCAAGAGCAGATTCAGAAGACCAAGACCAGTAAACAGGCTTAGCACCACGGTAGATGTATCCCTTATCAGCCATCGCACCAAAAACTCGGATTTGATCTGCTTCAAATTGAGGATCAAGTGTGATATAAGGATTGTCCCAATCGGCAGAAACACCGAGACGTTTAAAGTCCTCGCGTTGTTTATCAACTTGGGACAGAGCATACTGGCGACACATTTCTAGGTATTCAGCCAGATCCATTTCTTTACGCTTAACACCTTGTTTTGCTAGTACTTGCTCAATTGGAAGACCATGCGTATCCCAACCTGGCACATATGGTGCTGAAAAACCAGACATTGATTTTGAACGAACAATGATATCTTTTGAAATTTTGTTCAGAGCATGTCCAACATGAATATTGCCATTGGCATAGGGAGGACCATCGTGAAGGTGGAAAGCCGGTTTTCCTTCATTCAATTCTTGACGTTTTTGATAAATGTCTGCCTCTTGCCAAGCTGCTTGCCATTGTGGCTCTTTATTGGGAAGACCAGCACGCATAGGAAATGCTGTTTTGCCGAGATTCAATGTATCTTTTAATTTCATATAAAACTCCTTAAAAAATAAAAGCTCTCATCCAAAAAGGACGAAAGCTCGTGGTACCACCTTAATTCAGAAAATATCATTTCAAACCAAATGTTAAAGCGTAAAGCTCACTAAAAATGGCGATATTTTCCCTCTTGAGCCGATAAGGGAGCTCACCCCTCCTAACTTACTGACTTCAGCTAGAAAGATCGAAAATGATAATCTTTTAAGCAGTGATGACAGGACTCACACCCTCTCCTGTTCGCTTAGCATATACTTAAAAAATCGTGTTTTTCTTAATCTTCGAAATTCAATTTAAAAGTTTGTGTTTCATTTAAGCTTGCTTCTGACTCATCGCTAGCATATGTTGAATGGCTAGAATATGACTCAGACTCAAAGAATTCTGGTTCCGTTTCAAAACTTAAAGATTCCTCTTCAGCTAAGTCTGATTCAAAAGTAAAGTCTTCAGAAGAACTTGTTCCAAATAAAAGATCATCTGTTAATAAAGGATCTTGACCTGCAATGGTTTCTTCCAATTGACGGTTGCTTTCTTCAACACGACGCTGTAATTCTGCCATTTCCTCAGGCGAGAATTGACGAGTTGCATCGATAGTTGCCGCATCAGCCACTTGGGGTGCCTCATGATCAGCATCAAGCACTGACTCTACAACTTCTCTAAAGGCAACATCTGAATTTTGAATATAGGAAGCAGTAGGTTGTAATAATTCATCCCATTCAGGTGAATTAACTAATGCTAAGTGGCTTTCAACAGATGACAATAGACGTTGATGGAAAACACGCGTTTGACGTTTCAAATCTTCTGTCTCAATAGCAACGCGTTTAGCCTCATCAGCGGCGTCACGAAGCATGTCGCTCGCTTTTTGTTTTGATTCTTCTAAAAGAAGTGTCGCTTGATTGTTAGCATGTGTCAAAATGTTATCAGACTCTGTACGAGCAGATGCTTTCACTTTATCGGCAGTTTCTTGTGCCAAGATAACTGACTGACTCAATGATTCTTTCATTTCGTCAAAATAAGCCAACTTTTCTTCAAGCATTTTGATTTTTGCTTCTTGCTCACGATTTTCACGGGTTAATTTTTCATAGTCATCAACAACGATGTCTAAGAATTCATTAACCTCTTCTTCGCTATATCCGCGGAATTTTAGTTTAAATGTTTTATCTTTAATATCAAGTGCTGTAATAGCCATTACAACCTCCCCTATTTCTGTCTAATTTTTTTGACGACTAATTTATGTTTCCCTTTCGACGTTACACCACTGTCTGAAATGATACGGCACCTGCCATATCCTCGGACACTGAGTAAATCATCAACCAGTACTATTTCAGTCGTTTTCGTCGTTAATTTATGGTTAACTTTTACTTTCTGAGACTGAATCAACTTTTGGCTGGTCTGTCTCGGTAATTGATGGACTGCTGCAATCACTTTATCCAATCTTAAACTCGAGACAAGGTAAAGCTGCTCTTGCCCTTCTTCAAGAAATTCAAGCTTCTGACTAAAGTCAACTTCTTGAAGTTTAACAGGGACCTTAGCAATCTTGCTGACATTTGTTTCAAAATAAGTAACCATTGATTTTTCAAGAAATATTTGCGCATCATCACCATTAACTAAAATATCACCGAAAACGGAACGTTTAATGCCTAATTGATTAATCAATGTCCCCATAATTTGCGAATGGTTAAGGCGATTAAACTTTTTAGCATATTGGATGTTGAGCAGGCTTATTTCAAAATCATCGACATTTAGTTGATAATAATCTGGAGCAATAATGACCCTATGATACTCCTCGGTAAGAATATCACGACTTGAATAAAATGTCAAAGTTGTTTGAGAAACCAGCTCATTAACAATGACTTCTTGTCTAGGATCAAGAAAATCTGTTAAATACATGCTGTAAGTATTCTCAACAGAATGAATCATATCTTGAACTTTATCTATAAAGGCATGTTCACTGACATCGTAATGTTGATATAAGTGTTTCGATGGTTTTTCCATTAGAATAATAGTAAGTATGAAAAGAGTCTAAGTAATAATTGAAGTACCAAGAAAACGGCAACAATGGTAAAATCGATTCCACCGAATTGAAGTCTTAAGCGTCGAAACGGAGCCAAGGTTGGCTCAACAATTGCAACTAAAATTTGCCCTAGCTTCGTTTGATAGGCTCCTGGAAACCAAGAGAGTAAAGCATAGATTACTAAAAGTGTCGAATAAACTCGTACGAGTCTAACTAGTATTATATAAAATAAAAACATATTAACGTCGTTTCATATCGTAGTCAAAATTAACATCTTGACCAGCATTTGGAATTGTCATTTCTTCAATGTCAACTATAACAAATTGTGGTGTCAATAAATACATTGAAGAACCCACTTTTTGAAGATTACCTGATAAAACACGGCTAGCCCCATCAACAAAGTCTAAGCAGCGGCGCGCTTGGGCTTCCAGCATGTATTGAAAGTCAATCAAAACACATTCATTACCAGCTAGCAAATCAACAATTTCTGTTGCATCTTCGTATTTACGTGGGTATTTTAAGGCGATAGTCGGTTGGGATGAATTACTCATTTGCTCTTTCCTATATTGTTGTGTGGGAGCAACACTGTCGCGATGAGCGTGTTCTGATGAGACAGAATTCACCTGTCTTTGACCGCGCATTTGTGTTTGCCGTTGCATCGAAGCTGCTGATTGACTAGCTGGCTGCGATGGTCGTTCTTGTGACATAGTGCCCGTTTGTGCGGATGAACCTCGTTTTTGTTCTTGTTGAGGCAATGCTTGCTCAAACTCTTCTACATCACTAACTTCATCTGTAGCAAAGTATAAAGTTGCTTTTTCAATCATATCTTTAAAAAATGCCATATGTCTCTCCTATTGAAAGAAAGCTGTACCAATTCGAACAAATGTTGCACCATGCTTGATAGCGATTAGATAATCACCACTCATTCCCATGCTTAAGTCTGTCATCGGCATATTCTTTATATTTTTAGCTTTAATATCTTCTTTTAATTGGTAAGCTTCTTCAAACAAAATGTCTAATTCCGCTTGACTCGCTTTTAGCGGAGCCATTGTCATCAATCCAACGAGATTGATATTAGGTAACTCTGCTAATTCCAGTAAGGCTTGTTCGATCTCGCTCTTTAGGAAACCGTGCTTACTAGATTCTTCTGATAAATTAACTTGGAGAAAGCAATTGATCGGATGATCTGCTCGTTTATTAATCTCCTTAGCCAATTTTACTGAATCCAAGGCGTGAAAATAATCCACTAGATTAATCACATCTTTAACTTTTCGGCGTTGAAGGCTACCAATTAAATGCCAAGTAACTGACTGATCCGCCAACGCATGGTATTTATCCAAAAATTTGTCAACACGGTTCTCACCAATATGTCTAACACCCGTTTCAACCAACTGATGAGCTACTTCTGCTTCGACATATTTCGTTACTGCAATAATATTGACTTCTTGAGTGTTATTGGAAGACTCAATGGCATCTGCTACACTGTTGAAAATCTTTGATTTATTATTTGCTAAATCCATCGCATTTTAACGGTTTTTAAAGAATGGCGGTGTGTCCAGTTCATCATCTTCTTCAGAACCACCTGAGAAGGTTGACATATTTAGTTTGCCATCAAGTTCACCTTCTGTTGGGCGAGCAATGTTATCGCGACGAAGATCCCAGTTCCCAAAGGCAGAATTTTGGTTGGGTTGATTAAAATCAGTTTGAGATGGTCGTGGAGAAGAAGGCATGTCAACATTTTGCGCCATATCAAAGTTCATTTGACGACGATCAAATGATGGAGCTGGTTCTTCAGAACGTTGATTATCATATTGAGAGGATGATGACTGTCCTGACGTTTGATTATTAAACGTACGTGGTGTTGAACGCATCCCCGTCACTTGTTCTGTACGATCTTGACGAACACCCGTTGCAACAACAGTTACACGAATTTCATCTTTAAGCGTATCGTCAATTGAGGTACCAAGCCAAATATTAACACCGTTACCAGCTGCTTGACCAACAATTTCTGACGCTTCTTCAGCTTCAGTAAGGGTCATATCAAGGCCGCCTGTTACGTTAACAATAACATCTTCTGCACCATCGATTGTTGTTTCAAGTAATGGTGAGTAGATTGCTTTACGAGCTGCTTCAACAATACGCTCTTCACCTGAACCAATACCGATCCCCATAAGGGCATTTCCCTTATTGGCCATAACGGTTTTCACATCCGCAAAGTCTAGGTTAATAAGACCTGGACTTGTAATCAAGTCAGTGATACCTTGCACACCTTGACGAAGGACGTTGTCAGCCTCACTAAGTGCTTCAAGAAGTGGTGTTTTCTTATCAACAATTTCCAGCAAGTTGTTATTTGAAATAATCAGAAGAGTATCTACCTGCTCACGCAATTCCTGAATGCCTTCAATTGCAAAGTTACCACGTTTGTTTCCTTCAAAGCCGAAAGGACGAGTGACTACTGCAACGGTCAGAGCTCCTAAACTTTTTGCAATACGTGCAATGACAGGTGCTGCACCAGTACCTGATCCACCACCCATTCCAGCGGTAATGAAAACCATGTCTGCTCCAGTAAGCGCTTCTGTTAGAACTTCTTCACTTTCCTCAGCTGCTTTGCGTCCAACTTCAGGCTGTCCTCCAGCACCAAGTCCACGTGTTAATTTTGGACCTAACTGGATAACAGTCTCCGCTTTAGATGAGCTTAGTGCTTGAATATCAGTATTTGCTGCAATAAATTCTACGCCAGCAAGTCCTTCATCAATCATACGGTTGATGGCATTGCCTCCACCGCCACCGACTCCGATAACTTTGATGATGGCACCTTGCATAGACGCTGTATCAAATGAAAATGGCATTTTAATTCCTCACTTTTTTTAATCAAACATACTGCCGAAGATCCCTCGAACTCTATCTCCAATATTTTGTTTAGGTTCGCGTGGCTTAGGCGCTTCTTGGATGTTCTCATCTTGATCAAAATGATCTGCTTCATTCAAAGAAAAATCATTTTGAATAGGTTGTTGTATTTGTTTTGGCATTGTATCATTTGGACCAATATCAATAGGTTTACGGCGAAGGATTTCTTCTCCAGTAACTGCTAACTGAGCAATAATGTCGACATCAGTTAACGTTCCGACGTACTCAACCAACCCAATGACATTCGCAAACATTGGGTTACGGATTCCAACTTGATGTGGTACAAAAAGTTTAACTTTAGTTCCAAATACTTCTTGTGCTATCTCAACGACACCTGGGAGAATCGCGCCACCTCCAACGATGACAATTCCTCCAGGAAGTTCAAGCAAGCGACCACGTTCCAAATCTTGTTTTACCCGCTCTAAGACATGCTTTATACGGGCTGAGATAATCTCTGCGAGATATTTTTCAGTAACATCAACCGGGGTATCACTCCCTACAACTTCAACTTGAACACTATCTGTCGCGCTTGCTTCCTTAACATTGGCATTACCAAAATTAAATTTTAAAGCTTCTGCAATTTGCACCGACGTTTTTAAGACTTTTGAAATGTCTTTAGTGACGTATTCTCCACCCTCTGGATAGATGTTGGTATATTGAAGTTCCTGAGCTCTCATTGAAGCGACAGTCGTTTGACCACCACCCATATCAATAACAGTAGCACCGAATTCGCGTTCTCCTTCATTAAGAACCGACTTAGTCATTGCCAATGGAGAAATGATGATATTTTCAACTGTAATGCCTGCACGTTCAACAGTTTTGCGAAGGTTATGCAGGATTGTGGTTGGACCTGTGTAAAGAAGACCACGCATCTCAAGGCGAATCCCCATCATCCCACGTGGATCGCGGATGCCCTGGAAACTATCAACGATAAACTCTTCAGGAACTAAAGAAATCACCTCACGTTCTGGGGTGATGCTTTTAGTTAATGCAGATTTTACAACACTTTCAACATCTTCGTCTTTTATTTCTTTTGACTCGCTAGTAACAGGAATCATTCCTTGCGTAGGTTCAATTTGCAAAAGATTTGCTGGTAGACCAACATTTATTTTTTCGATTGAAATTCCTGATTTTTCTTCTGCCTGCTCAATTGCTAATTTAATTTCTTTTGCTGCTGCATCGATGTCAACGATAATACCATCTTTCACACCAGAACTTTTAACATTGCTAACACCGATGACATTCATTTCGCCATCAATGTATTCTGCAACGAGTACTTTAATCGAGCTAGTACCAATGTCTAAGCCCGTAAAAAAGCCGTTTCTTGCCATTACCCAACCTCTCATTCTTTCCATTACTTACTATTCTAAAAACCACACAAGGGCGGAATTATTCAAAGCATATTATATCATAAAAAAGCACAAAATGAATAGATTTTGTGCTTTTTGTTATAGAAATGTAAACAAGTAAAATCGGTTTTCAACTATTATTGCACCGCGGTTTCAGCTTCTTGTTCTGGAGCCCCTTCAACTTCTTGATTTTCAGATGGTGTTGGAGGATTTTCTTCAGAATTCGCATTTTCTGCTGGTGTTTCACTTGACGCTTGACTCGGTTCCTCTTCAGAGGTATCTGCCGTTTCATTTGTAACATAAATGCCAACTTCCATGTCAATAACACTTGGCACTTCTAGTTTAGTGCTTACCTGAGAATAGTAGGGCAAGCGTTCTTTAATCTTAGAAAGGGGAACAATAACTGTATTGCCATCATACATCGTTAACTTTATCAAATCATCTGTTGATTTTGAAGCTTCTTTTGAAACGGATTGAATATTTCTCCGAATTCTTTTAGCCAAAGTATTTCTCGCCTCGATAAATTCTTTAACCTCTTTTTGGGTATCTAGATTAACATTCAAATACGTAGCTGGTAGTTTTTGAACGTTTTCTTTAACTACTGTACCATTCGATAAAATGGGATAATACAAATCCTTTTCCTGACGATAAGCTATAATCCGATCCTCTGTGACTTTGATGTTAAAATGATTGGGTAACTCAAAGGTCACCTTAGCTCCCTTAACCCAAGGATCTTTTTTGACGATAGCTTTTTCGATCTGGTGCCGGTTCGCAAAGACACTAGTTAAATAATCATCTTTTTGAATCCCAGAGGCTTTCATAATAGAAGCCGTATTCGTAAAATGATGTCCAGAGACAGTGACATTTTTTGTTGTACTCAAAGGGCTAACCATGAAACTAGAGAACAATAGCACAATAATTCCTAACAAAACCACTGTAATGAAACGATTAAGATGTGGATTCTTTTTTCTAACTTTTTTAGGTTTAGGCTCTTTTTTCTTCTTTTCTTTTCGTTTCTTTCGTTTTTTAGATTTGGGTTTTGGATCTTTTTCCTCTGATTTATCCCCTAAAAATTGAGAACGTCTAAGCTCTTGAAGACGCTTTTCAGCCTCTTCTTGCTCAGCTTTATCTTGCTCTTTTTTCTTTAAAAATTCCTGATTGCGTTTTTGCCACTCGGTTAAAACCGGCTCTTTTGTTTCAGAATCTTTAGTTGTTTCCTTATCTTTTGTCATATTCTTATCCCTTTGCCTTCTTGATAGATTCTGTCAATTCATTATAGAAGGCTTGTTGAGATGTTAACTCTTGACTATTTTTCATAGCTTCTTCAAATTTAGAAGCATGCCCCAGTAGCTCTTGAATTTTCTGGTTTAAACTCTCCAAACTCAACTCTTCTTCTGCGAGCTGAAGAGCGTAACCTCTTTTTTGAAAATAAGCAGCATTTTCTAATTGATCACCACGACTAGCTTCTTTTCCCAGAGGAATAATTAAATGCAATTTCTGAAGAGCTACTAGTTCAAATATAGTATTTGATCCTCCCCGAGTAACGACTAGATCAGCTAAATTCATCAGCGGTTGGTATAAATCCGTAACGTAATCGACACGGTATACATTTTTATTTAAACTATTTAAGTCAGAATCTCCAGAGATGTTGATGATATTGTATTGTGTTGTTAATTCAGCTAAGTGCTCAGTGATAAAATCATTAAATACTTTGGCCCCAGCTGATCCGCCAACAAAAAGAAGCGTCTTTTTAGAATCATCAAACTGCTCTTTGATCTCTTCAACCATCTGATCATATTGGACAGAATAAGGTTCAACCTTAGTGATAGCACCAATATGTTCAGCTTTTGTTAAAGCAGCATCCTGTTCAAAAGTAGTATACATTTTTGTCGCAAACTTGTAAGCAATTTTATTTGCTAGACCCATTGATAAATCAGATTCATGAATAAAAACAGGAACCCCTAACAATTTAGCAGCAATGACTGGCGGCACAGAGACAAACCCACCTTTGGAAAAGAGGGCTTCTGGTCTTATTTTGACAATAGTCACGAGAGATTGTAGGACACCAAAACCAACTTTAAAAACATCCCATACATTTTGCCAAGAAAAATAACGTCTTAATTTTCCAGTTGCAATGGCATGAAACGTTACTTCTTCATCCAAACGTTGGATTTCCTCAAATTCAATCCCATGTTTGTCTCCAAGATAATGAATTTCCCATCCATCTTGGATCAATTTAGGAATCAACAGTAAATTAAGCGTCACATGCCCTACCGTACCGCCACCTGTTAAAACAATTTTGCGTTTATTCATGAGTAGCCCCTTTCAAGGAGTCAACCGTTAACAAAAATTCATCTCCACGAACTTCAAAGTTCTTATACATATCCCAGCTAGCATTAGCAGGGCTTAGCAATACAGTGTCACCAACCTCAGCCAACTCGTAAGCTTTTCTTGTCGCATCAGCAACATCTTTGGCATATTCTACCGGAACATTGGCTACTTTTGCTATTTCAGCTAACTTATCTGCTGTTTCCCCAAGAACAACCATTGCTTTTAGATTGGTGATGTGAGACGAAAGTTCCTCAAAACCATTCCCACGATCTAAGCCTCCTGCTATCAAAATCAAGTCTTTATTATCAAAACCTGACAAGGCTTTTTGCGTTGCCAAAATATTAGTCGATTTGGAATCATTGAAGAAAGAAACCCCTCTGACTGATCCGGCATCTTGCAAGCGGTGTTTCACACCCCCAAAAGTTGAAAGAGTTTCTTGGATAACGTGATTTGAAATACCTGACAACTTTGCAACTGCAATTGTGGCTAGAGCATTTTCAATATTATGGTCACCCGGTACACCAATGTCCTTAGCTGCCATGACTAACTCACCTTGGTAAAATAACTGACCTTCTTTGAGATAAGCCCCATCAACCTCTTCAATTGTTGAAAAAGGGATAACAGTAGCTTTTGTTTGTTTCGCCAACTGATGCGTAATGCCTTGGTTGGCATTAAGGACAATATAATCAGAAGCCGTCATATGATTTTGGATATTCCATTTGGCAGCCACATAGTCTTCAAAAGTACCATGGTAGTCCAAATGCGTTGGTTCAAGATTAGTAATGACAGCGATATGCGGCTTAAAAGAGTTTACCCCCATCAACTGAAAAGAAGATAGTTCCATAATCAAGGTATCATTGGCACTAGCCTCCACTACCACTTCTGATGCTGGAAAACCTATATTACCAGCTAAAAGACCAGATTGACCAGCATGGTTAAAAACCTCAGCAATCATAGTTGTTGTAGTTGTTTTACCATTTGAACCAGTTATCCCGACGATGGGAGCATCAGAAACAAGGCTAGCTAACTCTACTTCTGTCCAAATTGGGATTTGTTTCTCACTGGCCTTGGCAACCATTGGATTAGTGTAGGGGATTCCAGGATTTTTAACCATCAAGGCAAAGTCTTCATCCAGTAGTTCCAAAGGATGACTTCCGCAAACAACCTTGATTCCCTCTTCTAGAAGCGCTTGGCCAGAAGGGTTTTCATCAAATGGTTTTCCATCGTTAACAGTAACAATAGCACCTAATTTAGCCAAAAGTCTAGCTGCTGCTTGACCAGACCTAGCTAGACCTAAAACAAGAACTTTTTTGTTTTCAAAATTTGAGATAGTTTTCATATTATAATAAAACCTGTCAGTCCGTTGATATTTACTGCATTTATCACAACTGTCTATTTCCTTTTTTCATTCAATACTATTGTCTTATTTTACCCTTTATCAAGGCATTTTTCAAGAAGACTAGTTTTCTTGAAAAACTGAGAAAAAACACCCAACATAGGTTAGGCGCTTTCTCTTATTTTTCTTTTTTGAAAGGCAAGCGAATCTGAAGTGGCCTAGAAGACAAGCGGAGCACATCTCTAATCGCTAAAAAACCAAAAACTAGCATGATGGCTATGATGTAAACTTCACCTGGAGACCTAATGAGCTTCATGAAGCTCATGCCCGCTAAGATAAGTAACAGAGCCATAACAATCATAAATCCAATAGAATTAATGGTGCTGCGAATAGTTTTGGGAGCCATGAAGAAATAGTAAAGAACTATGGCAAGTAATACTAATAAATAAAACATGTTCCTCCTTACTATCTTACCTTTCAATCACCGATTCTTATTCAGCTGATTTTTTCTTTTTGTTTGCTTTATCACGCGCAGCTTTGTTCAAGATTTGTTTACGCAAACGAATTGATTCTGGCGTAACTTCCATGTACTCATCATAATCCAAGAACTCGATAGATTCTTCAAGAGTCAAAATACGTGGCGTTTTGATAACCGATGTTTGATCTTTCGTTGCTGAACGGACATTGGTCATTTGTTTAGCAGTGGTGATGTTAACGCCAAGGTCATTTTCACGAGCATTTTCCCCGATAATCATTCCTTCGTAAACTTCAGTTCCTGGATTAACAAAGATAGTACCACGTTCTTCAATACGCATGATTGAGTAAGTCGTTGCTTTACCAGCATCAATGGAAACGAGAGCACCACGGTGGCGTCCGCCGATTTCACCTGGGATCAATGGTAGGTACTGGTCGAAAGTATGGTTCATGATACCGTAACCACGTGTCATTGAAAGGAATTCTGTTGAGAATCCAATCAGACCGCGAGCAGGAATCAAAAAGATCAAACGTGTTTGCCCGTTACCGACCATTGTCATATCAAGCATGTCACCCTTACGCTCAGAAAGGGCTTGAATAATAGCTCCTTGGTACTCTTCTGGTGTATCGATTTGGACACGTTCAAATGGTTCACATTGAACACCATCAACTTCTTTAATAATAACTTCAGGTTTTGATACCTGGAGCTCGTAGCCTTCACGACGCATGGTTTCTATCAAAATGGACAAGTGAAGTTCACCACGACCTGACACGATCCATTTATCTGGTGAGTCCGTTGCTTCAACACGAAGAGACACGTCTGTCTGAAGTTCAGCCAATAAACGTTCTTCCACTTTACGCGATGTCACGTGTTTACCTTCGCGGCCAGCAAATGGTGAGTTGTTAGCTAAGAATGTCATTTGGAGCGTTGGCTCATCAATTCGAAGAATTGGAAGTGGCTCAATGGCATCTTGCGGTGTGACTGTTTCACCAACGAAGATGTCTTCCATCCCTGAAACAGCAATCAAATCACCTGCTTTAGCTTCTTGGATTTCACGGCGTTCAAGTCCGAAGAAACCAAAGAGTTTCGTAACACGGAAGTTTTTAGTGGAACCATCAAGTTTTGAGAGGGTAACTTGGTCACCAACTTTTACAGTCCCACGAAAGACACGTCCAATACCGATACGACCAACAAAGTCATTATAGTCAAGAAGAGACACTTGGAATTGAAGTGGCTCATCTGAGTTATCAACTGGAGCTGGGATATGATCAATAATGGTATCAAAGATTGGCGCCATTGAAGCTTCTTGATCTGCAGGATTATCAGAAAGTGAGGATGTTCCATTGATAGCTGAAGCGTAAACAACTGGGAAGTCCAACTGCTCGTCGTCTGCACCAAGCTCTATGAAAAGCTCAAGAACTTCGTCAACCACTTCTGCTGGACGAGCTGATGGCTTGTCAATTTTGTTAACAACGACGATTGGAGTAAGGTTTTGCTCAAGCGCCTTTTTCAATACAAAACGTGTTTGAGGCATTGTCCCTTCATAAGCATCCACGACAAGAACAACACCGTCAACCATTTTCATGATACGCTCTACTTCACCACCAAAATCCGCGTGCCCTGGAGTATCCATGATATTGATTCGCGTATCATTGTAAGCGACCGCTGTATTTTTCGCAAGAATGGTAATACCACGCTCTTTTTCAATATCATTAGAATCCATTGCTCGTTCTTCAAGTTCTTTACGAGCATCAAGCGTCTGTGATTGCTTCAAAAGCTCATCAACAAGGGTTGTTTTTCCGTGGTCAACGTGGGCAATAATCGCAACGTTACGGATGTCTGTTCTTAAATTTGTCATGTTTTCCTCTATAAATGTGTTTTATTAACTGTACAAGTATATCACAAAAATGTTTAAAAAGCTGAATCAAGTCAAGTGTAAATGTTTTCACGTCTATTTATGGTAATTGCACCGAAAAAAACTCCATAAGTTACATGACCTTACAGAGTTTTGAGTTTCCATTTACAAAATATGTTCAAAAGCATTGCGGACATCTGTCGGCCAAACGCTTGATTGAACTTCACCGATATGTTGTTTACGAAGTAAAAACATTACCAAGCGAGACTGACCGATCCCCCCACCAATAGTCAAGGGGAACTCACCATTGAGTAGCGATCGGTGCCAATCGTATCGAAGACGGTCTTCATCACCTGTAATGGCTACTTGTTTTTGAAGGGCTTCTTGATCAACACGAATACCCATAGAAGACAATTCAAAAGCTGATCCTAGTTGGTCATTCCAGACAAGAATATCCCCATTTAAACCTTTGTAATTTCCTTCAGACGCTGACGTCCAATCATCGTAGTCTGGCGCACGTCCATCATGAGGTTGACCATCGCTGAGTTCACCACCGATACCAATTAAGAATACCGCTCCGTGTTTTTTAGTAATAGCATTTTCACGTTCTTTCGGTGTCATAAAAGGATACTCTTTGACTAAATCTTCAGAATGGACAAAAGTAATCCTTTTAGGAAGAATGGACTCGATATCATAACGGGCTTCGACAGCCAGCTCTGTCAATCGAATGGCCTTATAAATCTGCTCAACGGTTTCTTTCAAATAAGCTAAATTCCGCTGTCCACTAGGAATAACCTTTTCCCAATCCCATTGATCAACAAACACAGAATGGGTAGGGTCAAGTGAATCTTCGTCTGGTCGAAGAGCCTTCATATGGACAAATAGCCCCTCACCCTCACCAAAGTTAAAGCGAGCCAGTGTGTGACGTTTCCATTTAGCAAGAGAATGGACAACTTCATACTCATCGTCAGGAATCAATTTCACGTTAACACGAACCGCATTTTCAATACCGGATAAATTATCCTGCATGCCGTCTCCCACACGGCTTAAAATCGGACCTTGTACTTCAACAACATCAAGTTTATCCTTTAGATACTGCGTAAATGTATTTTTGACAAAAGAAATCTCTTCTTGTTGATGAATGAAACTTTTCTGCATACCATTCTCCTTACTTTTTTGATAATGAGAGTATTGTACTACTTTTCACCAAAAATATCATCAGAATTTTGACATTTAACCAAAAAAGAGCTAATGATGTAGCTCTTTTTCGACATACTTTATTATTTTACCTTACCATCCCAGCCATCAAAGCCATTTTCCAAAACATAAACTCGTTCGAACCCAGCTTTTTTGAGGATATTAGCAACGCGGGGAATTAAGGCGCCACGGTTGTCGTCATAGATAAGAACTGGTTTTTCTTTAGTCAAGGCTCCAAGCGATGCTTCAAATTGTTGAAAAGGAAAGTTACGTGCTCCCAGAATGTGTTTTTGGTGGAAGCGACTAGGTCCACGAATATCAATCAGCTGACCAACTCGCATAAGCTGCGCAAATTCTGCATTATCCACAAAAGTGGCTGCTTTTTTTAAACGGAAATAATTCCAGGCTGAGTAAGCAAGAATCACCAGGCTGACGGTAATTAAACTAATCCAAAACATTATTTAAACAACCTCTTTCTTAATTCTCACTTCTTGCTAAGCTGGCTGCTCCAATAATCCCTGCATCATTTCCCAACTCAGCCAATTTAATTTGTGTTGATTGACGAACTTGAGGGAAAGTGTATTTCTTGAAGTTAGCTTCGACACGACTACGTAAGAATTCTCCAGCCGCAGAAACGCCACCTCCAATAACGATTGAATCGGGATTCAAAAGGTTGGCAATATTAGCAGCTGCTAGTCCAAGGTAGAAGCAAACTTTATCAACAACACTATTGGCAAAGTTATCACCGTTTTGAGCCGCTTCAAAAATATCTTTACTTGACACGCTATCCCCATTATCAATAGCTGCCTTAATAGATGAGTCACCCTCATAGCCTTCTGCTAAACGGCGAGCCACACGAACCACACCAGTAGCTGACGCAACCGTTTCAAGACAGCCAATAGTGCCACAAGTGCACTCAAAACCAGTATCAGGCTCAACAACCATGTGACCAATTTCACCACCGGCACCTGCGACACCGTGGATAAGATTGCCATCAGCAATAACGCCACCACCGACGCCAGTTCCTAGTGTCACAAAAACCACATCTGGATGGTTAGCACCAGCACCTACCCACCGTTCCCCAAGAGCAGCAACGTTAGCATCATTATCAATGGCAAAGGGAATACCGGTTTCTTTTTCGATAACAGAACCCACTTCTTGAGTTTCCTTCCAGTTAAGATTAAAGGCTCCTGTAACTGTTTTTTTATCGCGATCAACCGCACCAGGTGAACCCATGCCAATACCAACAAAATCCTCACTCGTTAGCCCATACAGGTCCAAACGGTGCTTGATTGAAGCCACGATATCTGGAACGATGTGTTTTCCGTCTTCAAGAACATTGGTTTCAATCGCCCATTTTTCTTGGACTTCTCCCGCTTCTGTCAAAATGCCAAATTTGATAGTTGTTCCACCAAGGTCAATACCTAATAATTTTTTACTCATTTTTCTCTTCCTTTTCTAGTTCTAAACGATGCTCTCGCCTTAAAACCAACTCAGCTTGCAAATATTGGTCGCGTTCAATCAGACCATTATCATGAAGTCTAGCCAATTCTAATTTCATGAGTTCGATATCAAAAAGACGCTTGCCGACATAAACATATATCCCAAATTGTTTAAGTAATTGTTGAACATCGTAGAGAGTTTTCATAGAAAAATTTTAGCAAAATTAGGTGCTTTTTTCAAGTTTTTTTGCAATCGTTTGCACTTTCAGTCGCAAAAAACATTACTAACCGATTCTCCTTTTAACAAACAATGAGAAAATCGTATTCATTCCATCCATAAGACCTGCTTTCATCTATCTAAACCTAGAAAAAAACACCTCAAGAAAAGCATAACCAATTGGTCATACTTTTCTGAGTACTTCTGTTCTATGCTTGTTTCAAATGCGCTTAACATCATCAAGAGATTCAAGAAAACCATAACAGGCTAACACCTCTAAAATCGGGACACAGGACCACATCTTAAAACTGGATGATATTACCGTCTGCTCTTACAATCCAGTAGGACGACCAAGTTCTGCTTGTAACATCCATAAAGTTTTTTGAACAGTATCCTGAGCATCTGAAAAAATGCCATTTGATGGGTCGTCCCCTTCTTTGTCGCTAGCATCTAAACCTTCTTGGAAGAGGTCTGAAAGATAAGAATAAACATCAGCTAACTTCTCTAGACGTTCTGCCATTGACTTATCGTAAGATCCCACTTCTTCTGTTAATTTAGAATGGTCATCAAATTCTTTCAAAGTAGAGTATGGGGCACCACCAATAGTGATCAAGCGTTCGCTCATAATATCAAGGATGTCATTCAAGTCATCCATCAATTCATCCATTTTAGGATGTAAATGGAGAAAACCAGGTCCACGCATGTACCAGTGTGTTTGGTGAATAATTGATGCTGCTTTTGAAAGATCTGCAACGGCTTGATTAAGAACTGCTTGTGTTTTTTCGTATACCATCTAAAAGGCCTCCTTTATTAATTATAATTCTATTTTAGAATCATTCTAAATAAAAGTCAAGCAATTACTTTTTTTATTTTCGAATAATAAAGTATGACTATCTTAATCTTTTTTATCGGTGCTACAATCGGTTCTTTTATAGGACTTGTCCTTGACCGTTTTCCTGAACAATCTATTATCTCACCTTCCAGTCACTGCTTTTCTTGCCATACCCGCCTAAGGTGGTACGATCTCTTTCCTATCCTCTCTCAACTTCTCACCAAGAGTCGCTGCCGCTATTGTCAGACAAGGCTCCCCATCCATTATGCTGTTATCGAAGCAAGCTACGGTCTATTGGCCTTATTGTTTTTTTGGCAAATCCTAACTGCTAGTCAAGCTATGTTATTGGCGACCAGCATCTGTTTGTCTCTTTACGATATCAAATCACATTCTTTTCCTTTAGTCATCTGGTTGATGGTTTTTGTTCCTATGGCAGTCACAAACCATTGGCAGCCTGTGACAACTGTCTTTATTCTTCTAGGTGTTTTGGCAGACATCCAAGATATTAAAATGGGTAGCGGTGATTTTCTCTACCTTGCTCTCCTCTCTTTAACGATATCTTTTCAAGCTATTTTATGGATTATTCAAATCGCCTCGCTTTTAGGGATCTTGATATTGATGACTAAAAAAGATAGGGAACTAGCATTTGTCCCCTACCTCAGCTTGTCTTATGTGATTTTGTTATTCTTCCATTTTACCAGCTTGTAATTGATACATTTTCTGGTAGGTTCCTCCAAGAGCAAGGAGCTCTTCGTGACGACCACTTTCAATGATATGACCCTTGTCTAAAACATAGATGCAATCGGCATCTTGGATAGTTGATAGACGGTGAGCGATAGCAATGGTCGTTCGACCTTGTCGCATCTTCTCAAGAGAACGTTGCACTAGGATTTCAGTTTCAGAGTCAATATTGGCAGTGGCTTCATCTAAGATTAGCACTTTAGGTTGGGCGGCAACTGTCCTTGCAAATGCCAGAAGCTGGCGTTGGCCTGTTGAAAAGCCAGAGCCACGTTCAGCAACAGCGTGGTCATATTTGTCTGGTAGTTTCTGAATAAAGTGGTCCGCATCCACAAACTCTGCCGCCGCTTTAATTTCTTCATCTGTTAGATCCTTATACATAGCAATATTGGAATTGATATCCCCATGGTATAAGAAAGGATCCTGTAAAACGAGACCAACATTATTTCTTAACTCATGAGCTGGGTAATTGCGAATGTCAATGCCATCAATCAATACCTGACCGGATTGAAACTCATAAAAACGCATAAAAACGTTAATAATTGACGATTTGCCAGAACCAGTCGGACCAACAAAAGCAATGGTTTCCCCCTTGTTCACTTTAAAGGAAATATCTTTAAGAATCTGATGTTTCCCATCGTATGAGAAAGAGACATTCTTAAATTCAATATTTCCGTCAACCATCTGAATATCGTGCGCATTCTGCTTGGGTTCATAGCCATTCTCATCAATGAGTTCGAAGACACGACTAGCAGATACCATGGAAGTCTGGAGGACTGAGAAATTTTGTGTCACTTCGATTAGCGGATCAAAGAGACGATTAATATATTGTATAAAGGCATACATCATACCAGCTGTAATACCAATTTCATTACCTCGGTAGCCAAAGTAAGCCATCAAAACAGCGTAGGCCAAGAGTTTTAAAAGACTCATCGCTGGGCGCAGAAAGAGACTATCTAGCGACATTGACCGTCTTGAATATTCAAAATGTTGGTCGTTGATAGCATCGAATTCTTCTTGCAAGCGCACTTCTTGACCAAAAGCTTGGATGATGCGAATACCTTCAATGCTCTCAGATAACTTAGAATTAATTTCACCCAAAAAGGCACGTGTTTTAGCAATAATGACTACCGAACGCTTACGGTAAAGATTCACCAAAATAAAGATGAGTGGTAAAAAAAGAATGACAAACCCTGTCAAACGCATATCCAGCGTTAACATGGTGTAAAGTGTTACGGTAAAAATGAAAATGGCAGAAATAAAGCTAGACAGGATGCCTGAGAACATCTCGCTGACAGCTTCAGTATCATTGGTGATACGAGATACAATAGTACCTGCTGGCGTCTGATCAAAATAAGACATGCCTAATCTTTCCATATTAGAAAAAGCATCGCGACGAATATCGCGTACAATACTATATGATACCCGCGCAAAGAAGTAGTTCCCCAAATACTGAATAACCGTCTGCAAAAGATACATACCATAATAACCAACCAAAACCATAACAGCAACACCTGTTACATTGGAAAGGTACTGGTCAATAAAATGCGAAGCAACCAAAGGAATCAAGCTCTTAACCACTGAAGTGAGTAAGAGTAAGGCTAGCGCTAAGATTGTCCATAATTTATAAGGCTTCAAATAACCGATTAATCGTTTAAAAACTTGCCATTGTTGGCCTTTAGATGTCATACCCCACCTCCTCTTCTACTGCTTCAGCTAATTGTTGTGATTCATAAGTTCTTGCATACCAACCATTTTGTGCCAAGAGTTCTTCATGATTTCCTCGCTCAATGATATGCCCATCCTGCATTACCAAGATAAGATCCGCATGCACCACTGCTGAGAGACGATGGGCAGAGATAATAGTTGTCTTATCCTGACGACTGGCTTTCAGATTTTCGATAATGCTATGTTCTGTTCGAGCATCCACTGCTGATAGGGAATCATCCAAAATCAAAATCTCAGGATCCAAAATCATCGCACGACTCATGGCAATACGCTGCCTTTGACCTCCTGAAAGTGATACGCCCTTTTCTCCGATTAGAGTGTCAAAGCCTTCTGGCATGGCTTTAATATCGTCGTAAACATGTGATAGTTGTGTGGCACGCTCTACACTATCAATGCCTAATTTGATATCCCCAAAGCGAACATTGTTGATAATACTTGTCGCAAACAACATCTGATCTTGGGGAACATATCCTGTCAATTGACGCAGATCAGCTAAATTATAATCCTTGATATCATTTCCATCCAAGATAATCCGACCTTCTGTAACATCATGCTCTCGCAGAAGTAACTTAATAAGAGTTGTCTTACCTGAACCCGTCTGACCTACTAAACCTAAAGTTTGACCTTTTTTCAAAGTGAAATGAATATCTTCTAAGGTTGTATAAGAAGAGTCGTCATAATCAAAATGATCGATCTCGAAGGTAATATCCCCGTTCTGAATACTGGGGAGAGGATTTTCTGGATTTTGAACATCTGATTGTTGATTCAAGAGATGTTCAATACGATCGTAAGACACTGTTCCACGTTGTACCATATTAAACAAAAAACCAATCGCCATCAAAGGCCATACTAGCATATCAAGATAAGTGATAAAGGTCACCAAATTACCAACCGTCACCTGCCCTTTCGATACCATAACAGATCCCATAACCAAAGTAAGGGTGTAGGAGGCTCCAATAAACAAAAGAACTAGTGGATCAAAGAGGACATCGTACTTTTTAGTGTACATGTTCTTTTTAAAGGTCATTTCATTAGTTTCTTGGAATGACGCTAACTCTTCAGCCTGATAGCCAAAAGACTTGGTTACTTTGATCCCCGAGACACTTTCTTGGACCTTGTTATTGAGTTCTGAAAAAGCTGCTTGGGATTGCCCAAAAGCTTTATGCGTTTTTCGACCAAGTCGACTAGTTGCATAAGCCATGAATGGTAAGGGGATAATCGCCACTAGGGTCATTTGCCATGAGATACTTAAAAACATGGTTAAAAGGGTCACTGCCGCTGTAACAGAAGCATCCACAGCAGACATAACCCCAGGACCTGCTAAACGTGTTAAGGCGTTGATATCATTGGTTGCATGAGCCATCAAATCCCCTGTACGGTGTTTTTGGTAAAAAGATGGCGACATACGTGTGAAATGCTCAAAAAGGCGTGACCGCATAATTTGTCCTAAACGGTAGGAAGTTCCCAAAATGTACATGCGCCAAACATAGCGTAAAGCATACATACCAACCGCCGCTAAAACGAGTAGAAAGAGATTCCACAAAAGTGCAGACTCTTCTAAGCTCTGCGTTGTAATGCTATCAATGACCTTCCCCATAATCATTGGGGGAATTAAGTTAAGCACTGAAACCAACATCAAAGAAGTAATTCCAATTAGATAGGCTTTTTTCTCAAGCTTAAAAAACCAGCCTAACCTAACCAAGATATTCTTTGGTCTAGCTTTTTTCTCTTTATTTTTCATAACTCTCCTTTTCATCCATAGGAAAAGGGAGTGGATTGATCTCAGTAATGCTGAGCAGATCTCCACTTCCCATTTTTACGTTAGATTTGATTCTATTTCAGAAATCTTTTGACAAGCACTTTCCATTTTTCCTAATAACCGAAGACAACGATAGCACAAATCCTTTTGATAACGATCACACTTTCTCCAAGCATAGGCTCTTAGTGAGAAGCAACTTTCCTTTTACCATCATTATAGCTTTTTTAGCTTTTTAATGATAGCAAGTCAATCTATATGATACTTGGTTGACAACCATTTTTGTTTTACCCACTTTACAGTATGGTAGGCTAAAAATACTCCTAAGGCATTTGTCCACAAATCATCCACTTCAAATACGCGATTGGCATCAAATAACAGGTCTAGAACAAGCTGGGTTGTTTCAATAAAGACGCTCACACAAAAACCTAATAACAGGGCTTTTCGTGACGTTGACCATTTATCCCAAAGCAGATGAATACAAATCCCCAAAGGATAGAGCAAGAAAACATTGGCCACATTTTGCCCAACAACCCAAACCTTTTCTCGCAGCGTTTCCAACTCATTAAAATTCACAAAAGAGTTAAAGGGAACAAGGAGTAACCTCAGGCGACCAAGATAAATGATATTAGGGGTTGTAACGCCAGATACTGATGATTGAGGCCCAAAACACATAACACCAATTAAGCCTGCGTAAATCAATAATGCAACATAAATAGGCTTACGATAGTTTTCATGTAATTGGGTTTTTTCGTTAAACACATGTCCTAACACTATTCTATCACCCTAACTTTTCTTGCGGATAGTAAAATGCTGATTTTGTCCGCCTGACTTGCCAGAAGCCTTAGCTGGATTGTCTCTTTTTTGCTTTTGACTTTGCGTTTTTGGTCGACGTTTTCGACTTGAAAAATGCTCATTGTCATTGGAAAGTTCTGATTGTTTAGACTTATTTTTAGATGTTTTTACTTTTCGAGATTTCTCGGTCTCTTTTTGGGAAGCAGAATTAGTCATTGTGGCTTTAGTTGATTTGCGTCTACGACTACGTTTTCGTTTAGAAGGTTTTTCTTCTTCAAAAGCTATTTCCACAGGTTGTTCATTTTCCAATATGAAGTAAGCACACCCAAAGGCACAGTATTCTTTCAAATAATCATCAATTCTAGACAATCGACTGGATCTTCGGATATTATGATTATCTCTAAAAAAACCTTTAATCCGTAACTGATCACTCGCCCAATCACCAACAAGGTAATCATATTTTAAAAGAATCTCTGAGAAACGTTGCCCAAACGTTTCTGGGTTAAAAGCATCCTTCTTATTTTGAACCAGCTTAAAATGAATAGCGCCGTCTTCACTCTTGACTATATCCCCAAAATGAAGAAAACTAGGTCCTGGAAATTTATTATAATTAAGTTGCTCTGGTGACACTTCTTTTCGCAAGGCAAGTCCTTTCTTGTTATCAGCCAAGTTGGGTTTTTGTAACCCTTTTTAGCTATTTCTCTGTTTATGTAATCCTTTCTATTATACACTATTTAACTTTGTTTGTATCTCCTGACACACCATAAAAAAGCAGACCGCAGCCTGCTTTTACTAAAAGTCATCTTGATCTGAGTATTTATGAACAAGGTAGTATTCTCCGTCATTTTCTATAAAATCGAGAGCCACATAGCTTAGCTTATCATCCTTCGAGTCATAATCACTATAAGTGACATCTAACATTTTTGAAACACCATCTCCATAGTTAGAGAGATGAACAAAGGCATCTTTTGGATCTCCATAGTTCTTCTGAATATGGCTCCACTTGCTTCCACCTTTACCTGTTTCATAATCCCCCAGCATTAACTTGTCATACTCTGCTTTAGGCCAATTTGATTTGTAATTGTGATTAAGGTTAATCGCTTCGCTGATACCATAAGCACTACCACTGAATAACATAAAGCGCCCATCATATTGTTTTTCAAAACGAAGACGTGTTTCCTTACGGTTAACGCCACTTCCTGATTTGTAAGTCAGAGTCAGAGCATCTCCTGAAATTTCAGCATCATTTGCTTTACCATGTTCTTTGATGATTTCCTTTAGGCTAGTAGCTTCTTTATTATCATAACCAGCAAATGTTAAGGCTGTAAAATCCTTTTCAGTCCAAGCAAACGCCGCCTTTTTATCAATATAATCATTAACGTCTGTGCTATCTGCCTTATCGCCCTTATCAGAATGATCAAGAGCGTCATCTTTACTCATTTCTTGGCTGTTTTTTTGGTCAAGAACAGCAAGTTGCTTTTCTTGATACTGTTGAAACGCTAATGCCCCCAATGAAGATAGAAGAACAAGCCCAGCTACCACTGCTGCTACAATAGATAAGAGTTTTCCTGGTTTCTTAAGATTTAAGAAGAGAAGCACCCCAGCAAAACTAAGATTTAAAACAGAGAGCACCAAGAAACTAACAGCAAGCGGCGTCAGCCAAGCTGCCAATAGCAAACCCAATGACAAGACTAATGACACAATCGCTAAAATGATGCCAAGTTTAACAGTTGATTGCGTGGTCTCATTTGTTGCTTGACTTGCTTCTGGAACTTGCCAACCAGGACCAGTTACAGGTTCTGTCTCTACTTCCTTGTTCTGAACAGAAGTTGCTTTCGTTGCATCCGATTGGTCCTGATGATAACCAGCAATGCGCAGTATCTGAGAAGGGTCAAATCCCACTTCTTTCGCTGCCCTAAACTCATCCGCCCTTGGTTTACGTCCCACAACCGTCTCAAATAGTCTTACCCACTCTTCTTTTGTAGCCATGAGAGCCTCCTTTACCATTTTCATACATTCTACCATGATTAAAATCGTTTTCATAGGTTTTTCATCACATTCAAGCGCAATTATGGTATAATTTCACTAATTCATTTGTTAAATAGAGGTTACTATGAAAAAAATATTGCTAATCAGTTTAGTTGGTCTTGTTTTTTTAACAGGTTGTGACAAGGTGGAGCGAACCCTCAAAGGCGATGATTACGTCAATCAAAAAAAGTCACTTCAACAAGCCAAAGAAACCGATGCTAACTATCAAAAAGATATTCAAAAAGCCTTGAAATCAGGTCAAGAGGCCTTTCCTCAGCTATCTAATAAGGTAGCCAAAGATGAGAGTCAAGTTATTTTATCCACAAGTATGGGAGATATTAACATCAAACTTTTCCCTAAATACGCTCCACTAGCTGTGGAAAACTTTATCACTCACGCTAAAGAAGGTTACTATGATGGCTTAACCTTCCACAGGGTTATTAAAGAATTTATGATCCAAGCCGGTGATCCAAATGGCGATGGTACTGGAGGCCAATCTATTTGGAATGGGAAAGATTCTAACATTGACTCAGGTACTGGTTTTAAAAATGAAATCACACCCTTCCTCTACAATCTCAGAGGTGCGCTTTCTATGGCTAATGCAGGGTCAGATCGTACTAACGGCAGCCAATTTTTCATCAATCAAAATCCTAAGAACCAAGCCAATCAGATCAAAGAGGGAGACTATCCTGCTCCAATCATTGACGCCTACAAAGAGGGGGGGAATTTGAATTTAGATGGTGGCTATACCGTCTTTGGTCAAGTCATTTCTGGTATGGATGTTGTGGACAAAATCGCTGCCGTCGAAACTGGCGATGGCGACAAGCCAAAAGAAGATATCACCATTAAAAAAATTACGGTTAAACAAGAAGCCAAAACCAAGTAATAGTTGTTAATAGTCAATGAAAATCAGAGGCAGACATGCAGATAGAACTGTGACGTTTATCAAAACAAGTCGACAATATCTGCTTTTGATTTTCGAAGAGTATAAACCCAATACAGGATTGGTCCACTAGATCCAGATATAAGTCAAGATCATCAAGAGTATCAAACTTTTTACCTTTGAAATAGGTTTTCATCAAAAAACACAGGCAGAAGATGCACTAACATCATCTTCTGCCTGTGTTTTTTAGATTGGCTTTCTCTTTGAAATGAGGCCTACGATATTTTTAACTAACAAAAGAACTAGAAAACTGATCAGAGCTACTACTGCCGACATACCAGAAACGGTCACATCAAACAACATTCCCAAGTAATATCCCAAACTAGCTAATAGAATGGATGAAAGGAGACTAAGCATCGTAAAACTCAGAAAAGTCTGTGACCATAGGCTAGCTATCATGGCAGGGGCAACCAAAAAACTAATGACAGTGATTGAGCCCAAGCTATCAAAGGCAGCCACAATCGTCAAAGAAACTAGAAAGGTCAGAGACATTTTCAGCAGCCCAAGATTGACTCCAACCAATCTAGCCTGAGTTTTATCGAATAAATAAAGAGACAAACGTCTAAAATATAGGAAATAAAAGAGTGCTAGAAACAGTAAAAGTAAAATCCCCCTCAACAGAGCAACCGGTAAATCAACTCCCAAAAGTTGGCTCCTCACAAATGGCGTAAAAAGAACTTCTCCCATCAAGACCACATCTAAATCCAAATGAACATTTCTAGCAAATAAAGAAATCAGCATAACTCCCAGTGCGAAAAAGAATGTAAACACTAAACCTGTCGCTGCATCTTGAGCGATTTTTTGACTATAAATGCCTTCAATCATGACAATTGTCAGGACCCCAAATACACTAGCACCAATCAATAGTAAGGGAGAATTTAAATCTTGTGTCAGAAAGAATCCCAACACAATTCCCAAAAGAACTGAGTGTGACAAAGCATCTGCAAGCATACTTTGATTGCTGATCACTAAAATGTTCCCAATCAAACTACAAGACATAGCAATAACAATCATTATTAAAAGTACTTCAGACACGCCGATTCTCCTTTCGAATATAAGTAGACCAGAAAAAAGCGAGCCCTAAACAACACATCATGCAAACAATAATGGCCGGTCCCGTAGACATCCCACGAATGCTAGAACTCATTAAACTCCCCATAAAGGCGGAAGCCATTGCCATCAGGCTGCCTAAAACTAAGGTTTGTTTATAGGTTTTGCCTAAAAGTAGACCAAAAATACTCGGTGCAATGAGGAAACTGCTCATCAAGATAGCACCGACTACTTTCAAGCCAACAGCAATCAAAGCTGTCATCAAAATAACCTGACCTCCTTTGATCAAGGATAGAGGCAGGCCACTTACTTGGGCAAATCCTTCATCGAAAAGATAAAGCGTGAGACGTTGGAAAAAACAAGCAAATAGTCCTAATGACACAAGAGATACTCCTAGAATCAAATAAATATCTGATTTTTGAATAAAGGCAGCCTGTCCAAATAAATAAGTCTGAAGTCCAGCTTGAGAAGCATTCTGGTAATGATGATTCCCCTGAAGAAGGTTCTTCAGGACCATCCCTAATCCGAAAAACGAGGCTGATACCAAGGATAAAGCATTAACGAAGCTCTGCCCACCATAAGTATTAATAACATAAATCAAACTGTAAGAGAGAAGACCTGTCAGCATGGCTCCCAGCATCAGAAGCAAAGGATTGCGCGATTCAAAAACCATAAAGGCTAAGATGACCCCTGGGTAAGAGGCGTGACCAATGGCATCTCCAATAAGACTTTGGCGCTTCAGGACGCTAAGTGAGCCCAACAAGCAAGAGGCGAGTGCAAAAACCGATGTTCCCAAGGCCACGGTCAAAAAAGAATAGTCCGTCAAAACAGCTAACATCTCAATCCTCCTTACGCGTTGTCAAGAATGGTGATTGTGACAAAACTTGGTAAGTTGCTTGATAGTTTTCCTCTGTCAAGACTTGGTCGATAGTCCCTTGAGCAACTATTCTTTTGTTTAGCCAAACAAGATAATCAAAATAAGTCGCCACACTTTGAAGATCATGGTGAATAACGACCGAAGTCTTTTTCTCCTTTTGAAAATCGCGAAGAATATCCATAATCTTCTGTTCTGTCTTAATATCTACACCAGCCAATGGCTCGTCCATCAGATACAATTCAGCCTCTTGAGCTAACGCTCTAGCTAAAAAAACCCGTTGTCTCTGCCCACCAGATAATTGGTCAATTTGGCGTTTTTGAAAATCTAGCAAATCCATTTTATCTAGAGCAGCTAAGGTAGCTTCCTTATCTTTTTTTCCCGGTTTCTTAAGCCAATTGTCAATCAAGGAGTAGCGTCCCATCAAAACAATATCAAAAACCCTTGCTGGAAATTGCCAGTTCACTTGACTCGCCTGAGGAATATAAGCTACCTTTCGAGCCAACCACTGGGGAGAAGGTTGGTCATTGCCAAGTAGGGAAATATGACCATCTTGAGCCTTCTCCAATTGGAGAAGGCTTTTAAATAAAGTGGACTTCCCAGCCCCATTGGGACCAACAATAGCCGTACGACTCCCCTTAGGAATCTCTAAATTTAGATGAGATAGGGCTTGATTTGATTGATAAGATACGGATAAATCCTTAATTTGAATAGCTGTTTCCATAGTAGTTAGTTACTCTTTTTCAGAGCGCCCTTCCTTTCCAAAGTGTTATTGAGATAAGAGAATTGTACCACTTATCGTTGGGAGATATACCCCAAGTGTCATGACAATTTGAGAGGAAACGTTAATTTTTCCCCTCAATCGCTTTTTATTTCAGTGAGTCAACAATAAGCTTAGTATTGTGCTTGTACATGTCAATATAGCTGTCCCCATCTTGACCTTCTGGTGCTAATGAATCTGAAAATAGTTCTTTACCTTCACCTGAAACAACATCTACTTTACCACCTTTAGCAGCAACTGCTTCTTGTAGTTTTTTCATACGTTCTGGATTTGTTGTTGATTCGGTGAAAATAGCTTTGATATGATGTTTATTGATCAAGTTGACTGTTTCCATCATGTCACTGTTAGCGACTTCAGAATCAGTGCTAACCCCCTGTGGCGCATACAAGGTAAAGTCGTAACGACGGGCAAAATAGTTAAAGGCATCGTGTGGTGTAACCAGGTAGCGACTTTCTTTTGGAATAACAGACAAGGCATCCTTATTCCATTGATCCAACTTGTCTAAGTCAGCAAGGTATTTTTTAGTATTTTTAGCAATTTCTTTTTGATGCTCTGGTAGCAATGACTTCAGTTCTTTGGAAGCTTCCTTAACTGCTTTTTGGTACAAGTTAATATCAAACCAGAAGTGAGGATCCACGACTTCTTTACCATCTTCATCCATGGTACCAATGTCTTTTTTAGTAAAGTTTTTCGTCACAGCTGTTCCTTTTCGTTCTAGGGCATCCACCATTTTTCCTTCAAAGTGTAACCCATGATACAAGACCAAATCAGCTTTTTGTAATTTTTTTAAATCACTTGACTTGGCAACATAAAGATGTGGGTCTTCACCGGCCGGTATAATTAACTCACGTTTGACATAATCACCAGCTAACTGTTTGACCATATCATTTAGAAATGACGTGGTAACGGTAACAACTGGCTTATCATGCTTAGCGTTTGACGCTTGACTAGTCTCTTTTGAGCCACAAGCTGTCAAACCAACAAGAACTAAAAGTAAAAGTGATAGGCATTTTAGTATTTTCTTCATTTGAAAACTCCTTAAATAGGTTTATAAAATAAATTAGGTATACTTAATTTTATAAATAGACTAACCTTTTATTTTTATCTTGTCAACAATTTTCCGTAAATTTTGCTATACTTAATCTAGGATATGAATTAAGAAAGTAATACTATGACTCCAAATAAAGAAGATTACCTCAAACGTATTTATGAATTGAGTGAGCACAACGCCAAGATTACCAACAAAGAAATTGCCGCACAGATGGATGTTTCGCCGCCTGCTGTATCTGAAATGATAAAAAAAATGATCCATGAAAACTGGATCACAAAAGACAAACAAAAAGGGTACCTCATTACTGAAAAAGGGATGGTTTTGATTTCTAGTCTCTATCGAAAGCATCGCTTAATCGAGTTATTTTTGATTAAGGATTTAGGCTACTCTGAAAAAGAAGTGCATGAAGAAGCTGAAATTTTAGAACACAGCGTTTCTGATAAGTTTATCGATCGTTTAGAGAAAATTCTTAATTTTCCTGAGACCTGCCCTCATGGAGGAAGTATTCCTCGAAAAAATGAATGCCTTAATGAAACCTATACCAACTGTTTAACAGATGTCACAGAACTTGGCTGCTATAGTTTAAAACGTTATCATGATCATGCTGACTTATTAAATTACTTAGAAGAACATAACTTTCACTTATTAGATTCATTCGAACTGATTGAAATTGATGATTATACCAAAACGATGACCATCATATCTGAAAAATGGTCCTTAACACTTCCCCACATCGTTTGTCAGGAACTTTTTGTCGAGAAGCATCTCGATTCAGCAAAACCCAACTAACTAGTATTGTAGGAATTACCTAGACCACTTACGCTCCATGCCCATTGACTACATGAGGCACTTGATACTATTAAAAAAACTTTGAACATTTTGCCGTTCAAAGTTTTTTTTAGAAGTCAAAGCAGCTAATTAAAAGAACAATACATCGTCATTTTTCATTTCTTATTATGGGCCTATAGCCACGTCATTTTGTTGCCCATTATACCTAAAAACTACCAAATGCGCATGCGAGGAAGTGTTGATAATTGGACGAGTCTTTTTACCATTTGACAATCCTAGAAAAACAGCTGCCACCAATCTAGAAAGTAAAAAACATTACACCAGCGACGACTAGACAAACGCTTGGGAACAGTGGAAGTTGGGGGAGATAACCCAAGTTAAATCAGGGCGTGATTATAAACATTTAGAAGATGGTAATATTCCCGTATATGGCACTGGTGGCTATATGCTAAGTGTAAATGAAGCACTATCGCAAGATAAGGATGCTATTGGAATAGGCCGTAAAGGCACCATAGACAAACCTTATATCTTAAAAGCCCCATTTTGGACAGTTGATACACTTTTTGATGCTATTCCAAAAGACCAAAACGATGTAAATTTTTTATTTACATTATTTCAACGGGTAAATTGGCAAATAAAAGATGAATCAACTGGTGTGCCAAGCGAGTTCTCACTTGAGAAAACACTTTATGAAAGTTGTGCAAAATAGTCCTGCCTTTTCGTTCTTTGATTGCTGAACCTAGGCTAAAGTAATCTACTAGATTCTTTTAGCCTAGGTTCAGTTGATGATGCTATCTTCGGAGCTTGAAAAGCGAATGTCATAACAAGCAAATACTGCGTCAACTTGATTGTACTAAAATAAATTAAAGAGGATGGCTTAAAGCTCAACCTCTTTAATTTACAATTTCTCAAGAAATGACATTAATACCTCAGCTGATTTCTTTCCTGCTTCAATGATAAACTCATCAAAAGTGATGTTGGCATCGTGTGCCGCTGTATCGCTCATAGAACGAACGACAATAAAAGGTTTTCCACAGGCTGCGGCAGCTTGAGCAATGGCAGCCCCTTCCATCTCAACAGCTAACACTTCAGGAAAGTGACCTTTAATAACATCCACCTTATCTTTGCCAGCAATAAAGCTATCACCAGTAGCAATCAAGCCAACTTGAGCATTAACGTCAGCTTGCTTTAAGACATCTTTAAAAACCGACACAAATTGACTATCAGACTCATAATAAAGGGGCTGCATGGACATTTGCCCATAATCATAGCCAAAAGCTGTCAAATCGACATCATGATAACTCAACCTGTCAGCTACAACCACATCGCCAATAGCTAGACCATGTGCCACTGCCCCAGCTGACCCTGTATTAATGACAGCATCTACCTGAAAGTGATCCACCAAGATAGCCACTGACATAGCTGACATGACTTTTCCAACACCTGATTGAACCAAGACTAGGTCGTGATTTCCAAGACATCCAGTGTAATAGGTGTTTCCTAGAACGTCTTCTTCAGATCTATCCACAAGTTTTTCCACTAAAAGACGCAGTTCCTGCTCCATAGCGGCAATAATTCCAATTTTCATAAATACTTTCTATAAATAAAAGATAGCTGCCAGCAAGAGGGCAAAGAGTAAAATGACAATCAAAAGAATGCGATTGATTTTAGCTTGAAAAGCATTTCTCTTGGCATTCTCAATCCGACGACTCTTGATAACTGGCTTATCCTTCTTGGAGGAAAAGACCCCCCTTTTTGTAGGAGACTCAATAATCTTCTCTGTCGACATCACCCTTGTCTCCTGACCATCAAAGTCATCATCATAAAGATCATCAAAATCTTCACCACGGTTGGCACGATCAATGATTTCATCTGTTAATAACGGTTTTCCCATAACTGATTATTTCCTCATATGAAGTCCATAATATTGCAAAGCAATAATGGTTTTAGCATCTTGGATTTGACCAGAAGCTACCATCGCCATACACTCATCGTAACTGAATTCCAAAACCTCAAGAACTTCATCATCATCTTGAGGAAGTGGATTTGGTACCTTTGTTAAATGATTTGCCAAATACAGTTTGATTTTTTCGTTACAAAAACCAATCGCTGTGTAAAATTCGTACAAGAAAGTTAAGTCACCGGCATAACCAGTTTCTTCTTCCAACTCACGCGCAGCAGCTTCTTTTTCAGAACTTGCTTCGCCAATTTCTAATTTTCCAGCTGGAATCTCATAAGAAATACTTTCAATCGCCTTGCGATATTGTTTGACCAAGATAATCTTGTCTTCTGGGGTGACTGCCAGCGTCGCAACGGCTCCCTTGTGAAATACCAATTCACGTTTAGACTGTCCTAAATCATTGGGCAAGGCGACATCATCAACCGCTACGGTAAAGATATTTCCTTCAAAAATCATTTCACGCCTTAGCGTTTTTTCTTCAAAATCCATAATAAATCCTCAAAACCACTTTCTATAATCAAATGAATTAACTTTTAGATAAGGAACTAAGATGAGACCAGCACTTGAGTAGGGCAAGTCGAAAGTGACGCTCTATCACAGTTAATTCAAACGACTATAACTTATTTTTTGCTTGGGTGATGTGGTAATTTAAGAGCGTAAAACTCTTTGTTTTCCTGACGACTACGTCCAATAGCAACACTATCTTTAGGAACATCCTTGGTGATGGTTGAACCAGCAGCAGTCAAAGCATTGTCTCCCACTTCAAGTGGCGCAATTAGGGTTGATTGACTACCAACAAAGGCGCTGTCACCAATAACTGTCTTGTATTTATTGCGACCATCGTAATTGACCGTAATAGTACCTGCACCAATATTAACATCCTTGCCAATCTCAGCGTTACCAAGATAGGTTAAATGACCAGATTTAGTATTTTCACCAAGTTTCGATCCTTTAACTTCTACAAAATTTCCGATGTGCACATTATTGGCTAACTCAGAACCTGGACGGATATGCGCATACGGACCAACTGTCACACCGTCAGCTAGGACACTTTCTTCAATCATCGCATTCGTTATCACAGCATTTGCGCCAATTTCTGAATCGACAATATAAGTACCATTAGTTAGAACTGTTCCGCGGCCAATTTTAGTGTGGCCTTTAAGCGTAACATTAGCTTCTACAACAACTTCTTCAGCGATGTCAACATCAATATCAATATAAGTGGTATCAGGATTTTGGAAAGACACCCCGTTAACCATGTGCATGTGGTTGATACGACGGCGCATCACACCTTCAGCTGTCGCAAGAGCAACACGATCATTAACGCCCAAACTTTCATCAAAATCACGAAGTTTGTAGGCACCCACTTTCTCACCAGCTTCTTTGAAAATACCGATGACATCTGTTAGGTAGTATTCCCCTTGAGCGTTGTCAGTATCGATATTTTTAAGGGCTTCAAAAAGACGTCTGTTATCAAAGAGATAGGTCCCTGTATTGATTTCTGTGATGGCTTGCTCATAATCATTGGCATCTTTTTGTTCAACAATTTTGGTCACTTCTTGATCTTTGTTGCGAACAATGCGTCCATAGCCAAATGGATTATAAGCTTCTGCCGTTAGAATCGTTGCCACATTTTTATGACTGATATGATACTCAATCAGACTTTGAAGACTATCTCCTGTAATCAAGGGAGTATCACCGGCGATAACCAAGGTTTGCCCTTCAAGATCTGCCAGTTCGTCTTCAGCCATCATTACTGCATGACCTGTTCCTAATTGTTCAGTCTGCATAGCAAATTGCGATTGTTCTCCAAGAACCTCTTTAACTAGTTCCGCCTTGTGCCCAATAACAGTCACATTTTTTTCAGGATTAATAGCTGAAACAGCACGAAAAACATGTTCTAGCATGGTAATACCTGCAACCTTGTGCATGACCTTTGGAAGATCAGACTTCATACGAGTTCCTTTACCCGCAGCCAGAATTATCGCATAATTTGTCATTTTATTTTTTCTCATCAGACCTATCGTCTGACAGCCTTTCATACATCTTTAAACGATAATTATTATAGCATAATTAAAGGATATACAAAAGCCAAGCTACTAGTCTTGGCTAATTAGGCTATTATTAATACGATGACGTCATGCTTTCTGCTGCAGCTTCTAGAACTGTCATCACGGATAGGCTGTGAGCTAAGGCTTTTTTCGCCTGATCCACCTTCCCATTTGCTAGCATGTCTTCAAAAGCGACAAATTCTGCATACATGCGGTGATGATTGCTATTATGATCCATCACTTTTGGCTCTTGCCCATTTAGGGTAAGACTAATCTCTGGCATGGTGTTTGTAGCACCAAGTACCGCCATAGAACCTTGATTTCCTTGGATAGTCGACTTAATGTCGGCACTACAATCTTTAGCACCAATACAAACTGCCTTGAATTTCCCATAATCAAGCACCAAAATGCCCGAGGTATCAACACCTCTCTCCATATTTGGCAAGTACTCAACTCGCTTGGGTTGTCCAAATAGACCGACAACAAAGTGAATGTTGTAGATATTGAGATCACGTAGAGCCCCGCCACCTTTGGCTGGATCAAATGCCGGAGCGATTTCTCCGCGTTTAAAGGCGTCATAACGTGACGAATATTGAGAGTAATTACAAGTCACAATCTTGATCTCACCTAGCTGATCGAGCTCATTTTTGATATAGGTGAAATTCTCTAAATATTGATTCGTAATAGCTTCCAGTAAGAAAAGTCCTTTCTCTTCTGCTAGAGCAATCAAGTCTTCTAACTCTGCTAACCGCAAGGTAAATGGCTTTTCACAGATAACATGTTTACCCGCTTCAAGTGCTTTTTTGGCATAGTCATAATGCAAATGATTAGGAAGTCCGACATAAACCGTATCCACGTCTGAATTCTTCAGTATATCATCGTAATCACTACTTGCCTGAGGAATATCATAGGTTTTTGCTAAATCACGCGCTGTTTCAATAGACCTCGGTGTCGACATAATTGCTTTCAAGCTAATCCCCTCAATCTCTGTTAAGACTGGTAAAACCTCCTTAACAATCATACCGGTGCCTAATAATGCTAATTTCATAAAACAATACTACCCTTTCTGTAAACCTTTTCTTCTTTTCATTCTACCAGTATTTTCCCCATAAATCCACCTGTCTTACACGATCCAAAAACAAGTTCGGTAAAGGCAAAAACCAGATCGATCAACAGGAACCTTACCTCTACTACACGAGATAACCATTGGAAGAACAAGGACGCCTTAAACATCTGAGTCGCTTATTGCTTATCAATACGTCGTGAAAATTAACATTAGGATAGGCCACGTCGATGCAAGTAAACTGGAAAGTCAGTCAATCAAATCAACAAAATTGTTAAAGAAGGGAAAGCTAGCTGTGTGCAGAAGAAAAAATCTCCGAAAGGTTGTCATGCAACACCTTTGAAAGTCTTATTAGAGGACTAGTGAGGTTATTAAGCACCAGACAAATATTAAAACTCTTCTACAAGTGGCATAAGAAATCGTAGACCAGCCTCTAAAAAAGATTATCATTGACGTTACACCAGAAAACAAGAAAGTCCAAAAAAGAAAAGGAGGTAGCGTCCAACATTGCTAAGCCTCAAACTCAAAAAACAAGTAAGCTAGCCGATACAAGTCTTTGTACTTTAGGATAAGCAAATGATACCCTTCAAAACTCAAAAGTAGACCATGTTGACTTGATTTGATGACCTTCAGTTCTATCTACATTGTCGTCGCCTAGTCTGCTTTGGACTTTCATTGAGTATCAGTTAATGACCTTTTTTGACCATTTTGTCAAAACTACAAAAAAACAAGCATCAAAACTGATGATTGTCTTTGGGGTGAACATTCCTATACAGTTTTTCCTTACTATTTAGGATAAACGACTTTAAATTCCTCTAGAACGATTTTGGAGTTTTCATTGAATGCTAGGTTCGCTTCGGCTAACCATTCGCTAAATAAGGCCTCATGGACTTTCCGCCAGTAGGCTAAACTTCTATCGCCTTCACCTTCTTTGAAAGCATGCTCTTTAGAGACATCTTTAAAGGGAAGAACTGAAACTTTAGTGATCTTGATGATACAAACCGCCTCATCCTGACTATCTAAGATAATATCATAAGTTCGAGCTTCTGGAAGTGGCTCATTATCCACTTCATACAAATCAAAAGCCGATGCTGTCGCTGTTTTTGTACCTTCCAAAACCAAGTTTGCGAGTAAGTCTGGTTCATCCCCAAAGGCCCAAGAATCCATTTCATTACCAATATTGGGATTTATTTGTTGGTATTTTTGCCACATTTCCAATGCTTCCATTTTGATCTCCTTTTTAATTGGCCAATATAGTTTTAGTTATCTCTCAAAAAACTCAATAGCCTCTTCTCTTACCAATGTTTCCATTTCATAGTTTAACATGTGGTATATCAAGTTGCTCGATACCTTCTACTTGTTTCTTTACCTCCATTAGATAAAAAAACCATGCCTTTTGATACCACGGTCCCACTAGGCTTTCTTAACAGCAGTTGTCAAATCCTTCCTCTACCCAAAATGATAAAAAAGATTACTCCGAAACTGTAACACTAGAAACAGCTCCAAGTGACAGTCTATTTCAAACTCCAGCCACCGTCGATTTTGACGATTTCGCCCTGCATGGAAGCCAGTTTTCCTGAGGCTAGCATGAGAGTTAATTCGGCAATTTCAGCTGGTTGTGTCCATCTTCCAATAGGGGTTTCTTGAGCAACCCAATCAGCCAAGCCGCCAGATTTAAAATCTGCCGCCGTCATTGCCGTTTTCACTGCACCAGGGGCTATCCCAAAAATCTGAATACCATCTTTGGCATAATCCAAAGCCAGTTGACGAGTAAAGCCAGCCAGGGCATGTTTTGAGGAGGTATAGGCAGCACCGCCACCACCGGCCATAAAACTAGCGATGGAGCACATATTAATGATAATCCCTGATTTTCTTTCAACCATTTTTTTCAAATAGTGGCGGGTTAGGGTAACCGTTGCAAAAAAATTAGTCTCCATAACCTCGTGCAACTCCTCTTCAGAAGTATCTAGCAAAGGTTTGTAGTCATCTAATATTCCAGCTGTGTTACATAGGATATCCACTTGTGGAACCTGCTCATAGAGCGCAGCCAGATTACCCCTCAAGTCCATTTGGAAAAACTGAAAACGATGATGAGATAAATCAGGCTTTCCTGACTTATCGACACCATAAACCGCGTAGCCCTTTTCCAAAAAAAGACCTGCTTGGGCTTGACCAATGCCTGATGCTACACCTGTGACAAGAACGGTTTTAGTCATGGACTTCGACCCAGTCTTCAGCAAGAACATCACAAGGCGTCGGACTCCACATGCTAAAACCTTCTCCGTCACCGGTCACATTGATGAGAAAATAAGGTGTCGCTTCTAGCTTTTGACCGTTCACTTCAATGGTATCAAAGAGTTGCACATAATTTTCAGCACCTCCCCAACCGATGCGAACGTATTTTTTCTTTGCTTTTAATCCTGGTAAAATTTCTTCAAATGTCATGGTTTTTCTCCTTACAATAAGCTAATGTCATTCTATCATAATTTCCAAGTAAGACCACAATTCTTTGTATTAGCATCATATTTTTATCATGAATTTCTATTTATTCTATGATAAGATAGGAATGCTAAATAAGATTTAATGGTTAAAAAGGGAAGGTTCAATGACTAGGAAAAATAAGCGTTTAAACAAGTTTACCCACAAACAACTCAAAAAGAAATTCTTTATTGCAAGTACTTTTTTATTCCTATCACTCGCTTCTATCTTTATCCTTCGTTATTCCAAAAACAATCTCCAGGGAACCTGGTCCAGCCCTTACATCAGTCAAATGTTAGAAAAAAAACTTAACCAAAATTTATCCAAATGGGCACATGATGAGCAGGGTAATGACTACATCACTGACATTTCTACAGTCCTTACTATCTCCAATACGCAGGGGCGTTTTACCGTCACCTGTGAACTCGATCGTAAAGTTCTGGCAAAAAAGTTATCCCAACAAAGCAGTCAACATCAAAGTATAAATGATTGGTATCAACTAGTTGATCAAACGATCGCTAAAAACGTCACCTCATTAGATGGCACTTATAACCCACAGTCAGCTCAACTAACCATACCACTCTTTCAAACACATCTTGACCCTTTGTTTCATAACATGTCCATTACCAAGGTAAATACGCCTAAAGTAACAAATAATCAATTTCAAAAAGGAGACACCCTCACTTATAAAGTTGTGGATCATGGTCAACAGTTAGTGTTTAACTCCAAGCACCATGTGCAAAGGATTGTTTTTAATAAAGAATAAAAGGCTGAGGAACCCCCAGCCTTTTAACTGTGCCAAATAAATGACTCATAATCAATGAAAATCATAATCATAGCAGTCAACATCGATAGAGATAGAACTGAAAATCATCAAACTAATTAGATTTGAGTTGCATTTTCAAAACGTATCAAATATCTTATCACTTGCCAGACTCTTTGATAGTCCTATAGCTTATCACATAGAAAATCAATATTCCTAAACCTAAGGCGCAAATAGGTATCCAAGTGGTCCACAGTTCGCCACTAAGTATTCTCATGGTTATTAATTTCTTAACCACACCTAATAGTAAAAATGCTAAAATCGGAAAGACTGAAGCTCTGAACACGCTTTTCTTAACGAATAAAACGAGCATCACTATACTTGTCACGATAACAAATATCCAATCAACTGCTTCTGGAAATGTAAGATAAATTCCCCTATCTCCAATCATATCAGGCAAGCTGAAAACAACATTAAAGAGTATAATTGATCCAACAACAGCCAAGCCAACAAGCATCTTAGACTGCTTCTCATTGAAAAGAAATTTTGGTAACACTGTAAACACAATCCAGCAAATCAGTGAAGCATTGATACAAGACGCCATGAACATAAACAATTCCAATTGAAAGTGACCTGTCTTAGAAAATAAAACAAGAATTTCAATACCAAATAAGACAAATACCACACTAAAATAAATGCTTACTATTTCCTTAATGGTGACTTTTGGAGCATTCTCTAAAAGCTGGTCCGCCATTTCCTTAGAATCAGTACCAAAAAAGTCAATCGCAGATAAACCATCTCCTTCTGCCACTCTAAGATCACTAGCCATAGCATAAAGCTGCTCCAGAATAGCTTTTTCATCTTTAAAAAAAGATTTTAAGATCATGTATTCTTGAATAGTCTCAAAATAATCTTTATTTTCAGGTTTCAAGCTATCTATTATGCTATTCGTTTTATCCCTTAATACCTGTGTATCATTTTTCATCATGCGCTCCTTTCTGAAGCTGCTCTACTTTCTCTAAAAGACTAGACCACTCCTGCCAAAACTCTGTCAGATAACTTTCTCCGTCTCGTGTAATGGTAAAATACTTACGATCCGGTCCATCTGACGAGGGCTTTATCCGACCTATGATATAACCTTTTTTTTCCAATTTTTGAAGGAGTGGGTAAACTGTTCCTCCAACCATGTTTTCAAAGCCTGATTGCCTCAACTTTTGTACTAATTCATAGCCGTAAATTTCTTTTTGAGCAATGATTTCTAAGACACAGCCTTCCAAAACCCCTTTTAATAACTGCGTTTCTCTCACATACATTCTCCACTTTTACTCATTATCATCTGAAATTACTCCTGTTAGGTAACTTAGACCTATGATTGCCATTGGTAAACCAATAAACCACATCTTAATGATAACTCCTAAAACAATAGCATTCACCACAAAAACTATCCCAATTGTTTGATTTGTTTTCATAAAGGTCCACTAGTTTGTTTTACCTACTAGTTAACAATTTAAGTATAATACTTTTTAACTACTTTGCAAAGCAAACTACTATTTTCTAAAAAAAGAGACTAGAACAAAAATCAGTCATTTGGAAGAATGCGATTTTATCGTCCCAGTATCTATAGCTTATGACCGCCCTAACAGTTTTTTGACAGCATCAATAGCCTTCTTCTTGAATGGATTTGGATAATACCTGAATGTCCCCATTTTACGAACGACGTAACCGTTAAAATTTTGTTTGAAACGAAGGACACCGTCGCTGCCATCAAACACTCCCTGAATACCAAGAAAATTGTAAGTTGTAATACCACGTTTAATAGCTTCCAACATAACATGTTCTTGCAGAGCTACGGGAGCGTAAAATTTATTAAACTCAGTATAAGAACCACTGAAAAGATAAATGGCTTCACGCTCCGTATATACAAAGAGACTTCCTGCCATAACAACATCTTCTGATCCATGCTCTGCAATCAAATCTTTAGCTTCTAAAATCCGCTTTTCAAAAGTCTCAGCTTGTGCCTGATACTCTTTTTTCATATTTTGGTATTTTCGAGAATCAGGGTTAGTAGTTAATTTGTCTTCTAAATCTGCTAACTTAGCTGATAAATCGCCTAAATCTTTTTGAAGATTTGCCAAATAATCTTGAAAATTAATTTCTGCCACCATGAATTCGCAATTACCACCGAAAGCATCATAAAAATCTTTGTAATAGTCCAGCGGCTTATCCGAATACTCACGACGCTCAGATGTTGCCGATGTAATCTCTTTAAAAATGGAGAGCTCTGAACGCTCTAACTGACGCAATTTAATACCAAATGATGCTACTTTATTAGCTAAGGGTTTTCCTTTTTTAGAAAAAGATTTGCGTAGAGTCTGTGGTGTAATGCCTTCTAAACTCTTTACGTATAGCCAATCTGGTTCACCACCAGAATAACCTGTCTGTAAACCATCATGGGTAAATCCTAGACTTGTCAAAGTTTCTAGCAAATCCTTACGCTCTTCTCCAAGAGGCTCCCCATCACTGGTAAAAGTTTGGTAGGTATCATAAGGTTTGATAATCAATTCCAGCGCACCATTTTTCTTAGCAAAGTCTTGTAATTCTTTGTAGAAGGGTTTCAAATAGGTCCAGTCACTACTTGCTGGTCCTGTATTCATCTCCATGTGCTGACCGCCAGCCATAGCTTTGCTGTATAAAATTCCTGCGACTTGAATACCTCCGTCAGCTTCAAATCCCATAAAACGAGTTGAAAATCCCCGCTTACTAAGTAGCTCTGCCATTTCCAAAGACTGCGTAAATGAAATCTCTGTAAAATGCGATAGAGCATCGCCATATTGTTCTTTACTTAATTCTACTAATACCATTTTAAATCCTTTTCTAGAATGTCTCTTTATTATTATAACAAAAATGAGACCGAGACAAGACTTCTAATCAACTGAAAACTCCCAAACCTCTTATAATCACTCCCACAAAGTCCGTAAAAGCTGTTATGATTTGGTAAAATTAACCAAACCGTTAGAAAAAACAGCATCTTCCCATTTTCCAAGAGCAGCAAGAACTATTCCTTTGGCATTCCTCTTGTTGTCTTTAGTCAGCAATGATCTCATTCCAATAAAAAGGGGTATAGGGATCCCAGAGGCTAATAAATCAATGCTTTTACCACGGCACAGACGTTATCTTATTATTGGTATGAACCTTTGAAAATACTTACGATCATTAGCAATAAAAAATAAGAGGTGCTTCCTCTTATTTTTTAATTATTACCCAATAACACTACCATTTGGCACACTGTCATCAACGGTCAAGACAGTCAACTGGTTATCATACTCAGCTGAGAGAATCATACCTTGACTAATGTATTTTTTCATCATTTTGCGTGGTTTTAAGTTAGCGACAATTTGCAACTTCTTACCAACGAGTTCTTGTTCATTCGGATAATATTTAGCGATACCAGAAAGAATTTGACGATCTTCACCATCTCCAGCATCCAAGCGGAAGCGAAGCAATTTATCAGATCCCTCTACCTTTTCCACTTCTTTTACTTCAGCGACACGAATTTCAATCGCCTCAAAAATGTCAAACTTGATCTCGCCCTTTTGAGATTTGAGTTCCACCTCTTCTGGAATCCATTCTTTTTCTGCTATCGGTTTGCCAGCATTCATTTGATCCTTGATATAGTTAATCTCCATTTCCATATCAAGACGTGGGAAAATTGGTGTTCCTTTTGCAATAACTTGAACACCGCTTGGCAACCCTGAAAGTTCAAGATTTTCAAGGTCAAAATCATTTCCCAATCCAAGTTGTTCCATAATAGCATTCGATGTTTGCATCATAAATGGTTGGAGGAGATGAGCAACCACACGTAAGCTAGCTGCCAGATGTGACATAACAGCTGCCAAACGTGCCTTATCCCCATCTTCTTTAGCCAAGACCCAAGGGGCTGTTTCATCGATATACTTGTTGGTACGAGAAATAATATTCCAAACGGCTTCTAAGGCTCTTGGGTAATCCACTGCGTCCATATGTTGATGATAGAGTTTGATGTTGTTAGCTACAAAGTCAGCCAAATCAGCATCAAATGCTGTCACATTTTCTTTGTAATCAGGAATGCTACCACCACAGTACTTGTTAATCATAGCAACTGTGCGGTTAAGGAGATTACCAAGGTCATTTGCCAATTCATAGTTAATCCGTCCAACATAATCCTCTGGTGTGAACGTTCCATCAGATCCAACAGGGAGACTGCGCATGAGATAGTAGCGCAATGGATCAAGGCCAAAACGTTCTACCAACATTTCTGGATAAACGACATTACCTTTTGATTTAGACATTTTCCCATCTTGCATGACAAACCAACCATGAGCTACTAGACGATTTGGCAATGGTAGCTCTAGTGCCATTAGAATGATTGGCCAGTAAATAGAGTGGAAACGTAAGATATCCTTACCAACCATGTGATTAACTTCTGGATTTACTGTAAAGTTCCAAGTCTTACCTGCCTCATCCGTCCATGATTTGGTGACAGTATCCGCCAGCCAGAATTGCTCAAAGTTCGCTGAATCAGCTTGCCCATAGCCAAGAGCTGTTGCATAGTTGAGAAGAGCATCAATCCAAACGTAAACAACATGTTTAGGATTTGAAGGCACTTGAACTCCCCAAGTAAAGGTTGTACGCGAAACGGCAAGATCTTCCAAACCAGGTTCGATAAAGTTTTTTAACATTTCATTCATGCGACCATTGGGACTGATAAAATCAGGATTAGCCTTATAGAAAGCAACCAATTTATCAGCATATTTGCTAAGTTTGAAAAAATATGATTCTTCAGAAACTAGCTCTACTTCATGCCCAGATGGTGCCACACCACCGATAACATTGCCTTCATCATCACGATAAACTTCTGCTAATTGACTTTCTGTAAAGAACTCCTCATCAGAAACAGAGTACCACCCTTGATATTCTCCAAGATAAATATCTCCTTGTTCTAAAAGGCGTTCAAAAACCTGCGCCACCACTTCCTCGTGATAATCGTCAGTTGTACGGATGAATTTATCATACGAAATATCAAGTAAATGCCACAATTCTTTAACGCCGACAGCCATGCCATCAACATAATCTTGAGGAGTAATGCCTGCTTCTTCAGCCTTAGACTGAATTTTTTGGCCATGCTCATCCAGACCTGTTAGGTAAAATACATCATTGTTCATCATGCGTTTGTAACGTGCTAAAACATCACAAGCAATGGTTGTATAAGCAGAGCCGATATGCAGTTTCCCAGATGGGTAATATATCGGCGTTGTAATATAAAATGATTTGGTCATTATTTAATATCCTTTCCGTGCAAATGAAACACGACTATAGTAACACTTGATTATAGCATATTTTCGTATCAGATTTCAAAGAAATGACAACTGTCAGTCAGAGTTAAAATCCGTAAGAGCGGCCTGCTTCTGCCATGCGAGTTCATGAAAAGTAGGACTTTTTCGATGCTGTCACTGACACAACTAGTTAAAAAAGATGTCAAGCATTATCATATAAGCAATGTTTGATAAATAAAGTTCCTCATCAAAAACTGAACCAATCTCAAACCACTAATCATTGGTCAATCACATCTGAACCTTACGATAAGACTATTCCTTAGTTTCTTCTACTTCTTTAGGATTTATCTCAACACGATTAAGGTAATTGTCTTTTCCAAGCTCGCCTTTAAAGCTATCCCCTACGGTTAAGAAAGGTAAATCATCTAAGTTTTTGCTAGAGGCCTTGATTTTATAGATATTAGCATCTGAAGATATATAATAAACGGTTGTCCCTGAAATGATTTGACTCGCGAGGTGATCCACCTGACCCGAGATTAATTTGACATTCTTTCCAGTATTTCCAATAGTGGCAAGTCGGTCTGTATTCACATCTGTAAATTGTGATAATAGGCTGACCATATCATTGTTGACCGTCACCTGTTGGTAATCCTCAGCATCTACCAAAGCATAGGATTTCACTAAACCAGCGTCATCTTTGAGAGACACTAGATAGAAAGCTTTGCCATCAAGTTTTACTAAAGTTGGTGCTGTCGCCTGATATTTTTTCTCCTGTACCTCACCTTCAGCAGAAGCTTGAGCAGCTGATTCCGTTGCAGAAGCTAACTTGTAGTTAGTTACTTGGCGCGTGCGCATGTTGACTAAGATAAAGCCTAGATTTGATGAATCGGCTGTTACGGAAGTAATACCCGTATAAAGGTAAATATCACCGTCAATAGCGATATAATTATACAAATCAGTCGTCTCCTTAACACCTGTCTGACTAAACAAGGTATTGAAGAAGCCATCCTGATAAGTGTAATGATCATCAACACGCATCATAACATTTTCAGCTGAATAAACCCTATCAACCCATTTAGGAATATCTTTCAATTCATAAAAACGGCTCTTACCGGTCACCGCATCCATAAGTACCATACCGCTAGGGTCTTGGAACGTCAAACCAAACCTAGGTTTAAAAGTCGTCGCTACATAATAAGGGTGACCTTCGTCATTAACCTCGAAAGAAGGATCTGCAAAAATTTTCGTTGGAAACTGCAATCTTAAATGACGCTTGGTATCCCTAAAAAGAAATTCTGAGTCTGAATAACGCATGGCTTCATCTAAACGAACCAATTGCGCCTTGCCTGTTGTCTGGTTGACCTTGACATAGTAATCAATCCCTTGCTTCCGATTAGACAGCCACTTCCAAAAGCTCTTGTACTCCAGTGGTGAGACACGAAACGGCTGATTACCAATCGTAATCTGACGGTAAGCATCTGAAATGCCAAACTGCGATACCTTGTCAATCGTTCCAAGATAAGTATCCCCAATTTTCTTAGCAGATTTACGATCCAAAAGAGCCAAGGTTGATAAATCTGTCTCGGGAAAATCCTTCTCAAAAGAAGCATTTTTAACAGAAATCACATTGGCATAACTTCGTGCTCTAAAAACACGTGACTGGGTCATATTTAAAAGAAAAATACCAGCCAAGATACCAATAGTCCCAATCAGCAACCATTTAAATGCCTTGGTTAATTTAGGAATTGGCGTTATGGCAAATCTCACACCTTCTTTAAATGACTTTTGGCCAATTTTTGCTCTTTTTAGCCAATTATCTTTGGGAAATTTGGAAAGATAAGCCAAAGCAATAGCTAACCAAGCGCCTAATATTAAAAATAACCAAAACGCTTGACTAAAAATGGACAAGGGCGGTAAATAAAACCAGTACCAAACCGCCATAAACAATAGCCAACACAAACCTAATAACTTCTTTTGCATTGCACAACCTCCCAAATAGAATTGAGTAAATTATATCACAAAATCACTTTGAGCAGGCTGTTTCACTGTTACCTTATACTCTTCTGAAATCAAAAGGAGACCTTGTCGACTTGTTTTGATGTCTTCAGTTCTATCTGAATCGGCGTCACCTAGTCCGCTTGTGATTGTCATTGAGTACTATAACTTGTCCGTATCAATCTTTGCCACTAGAAGACAGCAAAGATACTAAGATTTCCTGACTACTTTTCCGTTATGTTAAAGTGGGGTATCTTGTTAAGCCGTTAGAATTTTTGACGCTAGAAGGCATCACAAAACTAACCAGACACTTATTTTAGAACACATCGCTGCTTTCTTGTGAAGAAAAGCAAGCCTTTCTAGAAATAAGTAGCTGTGACTATTTACCTACTTTCTACAGAAATGTTTGCAAGCGAAACATCCTTTCGTTTCATCTGTTTCAGATAAGATCCTATCAAAGTATGTGAAGCGCTAAACGTCAAGTATTGAAAATAACATCACTAAAAAGCAGCATTCAAGACGCAGTATTTGGAATTGATATCAATAAGGCAAATTCAAAAGTAGCGATTTTGGTTAATATCGAAAGGGTTCATGACGCCATCATGGTCAACGATGCCATCGGTTTCACTCAGTTATTAGACTAGGTAATTTGAAAAATATCTCAAATTCTGAGCTCCCTTTGAAACAAGAAACCTCTATACACGTCATCTTCAACCTACTCTAAACGGATGACGAGTTCACCCCAACCTCTGAGAAATCTCTCTTTTACTGGAATATCGAAAACCACAGCGATAAGTAATTTTGACGATCTCAGAGACAGTCACCGTTTTCAGTTCACCAATCAATGACTTTATCACGATTAGTTTGAGACACTATGAATCAGGAAACTATCTAGTTCTGGAACACAGTACTAAGCGTGGTAACGCTTATACTAGAAAGATCCTACTCAAGCGTAGCCATCCATAACTTCAGTAAGTCATACCAATCCCTATCGTAGTATGAGACATAAAAAAGCAACCGCAGGTAACTTCAACGAAGCCACCTACAATTGCCTCCAAGCACCACTTCACCAGGACAATATATTATCTCTTAATTCATCACAAACGTTACGATTATACGTCTACCCCAAATCGATAAAGTTGGCCATGCTCCATCACTTGATACCTTATCAAAAATTCGCTAAATGAGGTGTTGTTTCTACAAACCTTTTAAACCATCAAATCATCGCGAATAAGGCAGCAGCCAGTAAGTAACTGCTATATTAAAAATAATTTTTGGAGTAAGTGTTGATATACTTAAGCTGACGGCAAAAAAGTCCTCAGCGAGGACTTAAACATCTTACAATTTTTTTAAAATATTCTTTGGATTATAAAGTGGCCCTTTTCTCACACCTATCATCAAGTAACCATTTAAAACAACGAGAGGAACTAAGATAAACACCAAAGATAATTCCCCAAATTGCTTGCTTAGGATCGTTGAACACATGGCTCCTAATGAAAAAGTAACTAAGATGAATAGAATATTACGACCGTCTTTTCTGACCTTAGTGTCTTTTTCAATAAATCCTTTAACCCAGTAATAAGCAGCATTTTTGATATTACCAGTCATCATGACCGTTGCAAATGGGGTCCCACGGATCGATTTAAACGTATCAACCTGTAAAGACATAAAAAGTGCCAGGATGCCAACGATAACATAAGGATGGAAGAATTCCAATCCCAGCACAGCAATCAAACCTAGAACCGTCAATGTTAAACTCGAAAACAAATGCCAATGAAATCGATTTTTAAGAATCCAAGATTTAAAAAAGTAAGTTAAGACTTGTCCAGCCATAAAAACAATAATGGGTATTAAAAACTTAATGGCTTCAATCAAGCTACCTTCTGCTAGCCTGATTCCCATCATCAAAAGATTTCCAGTTTGGACACCTGCAAAACGACCGCCCTGAGTTAGATAGGTAAAAGCATTTATAAAACCACTAATAAAGGTTACTAAAAAAGCACAGAATATACTTTCGTAGATATGATAAGGTTTCTGTCGAAACATTGTTCCACTCATTCTAAGATACGGAGGATGTGGGATTCGAACCCACGCACGCTTTGACACGTCTGACAGTTTTCGAAACTGTTCCCTTCAGCCTAACTTGGGTAATCCTCCATCAAAATTTAAGGCCATAATCATCTTCAAATGAATCGATCAAAGACAATTATTACCCTTAATAGTTTTACCAAAAGTCTCTCTATTCGTCAATACACCAAAAGTCTGATCTTATAATCAGATTCCAAAAGTGATTTATCTAGTTACTCATTTACTTTCCGTTTAGTTTAATATGGTCAAATGAATTAGCTTTCAGACAAGGAACAAAAAAGACGCAGACAGTACTAGCGTAAGGCAAGTCGAAAGTGACGATGTATCACAGTTAATTCAAAAGACTATAAAATAGATGAATCATAGAATTAGAGCCAGTGCCTAAAATGCCAAATCTCTCTACTCGTTTTTAAATCCGTAAAAAGTCTCGATTCATTTTTCACTAGCTTTTTAAGACATCCACACGATTCAAACATAATAATGGACCTTGTCAATAATTTAAGCTACATGTCAAATCCTTTTAAAAAATGTTAAGATTTCATAAAATGACATGTATCTTTTCCAATAGTTAGCACCATAGGCTAAATCTCACTTCTCGCCATACCAGAGCATTTTTGTTATAATAATAGGCATTGAAAACCAATAGTAAGCATTATTAACTTCTTAAGCAATCATGCTAACCAAACTAACTATTTATTTTCGTAGAAAAAGCAATCTACTTATAGAAAAGGATCCCCTTCATGAAACTGATTTCCTGGAATATCGATTCACTCAATGCTGCCTTAACTAGTGACTCGAGCCGCGCACTTCTATCTCGAGCTGTTATTGAAACACTTGTCAAAGAAGATGCCGACGTCATTGCGATTCAAGAAACTAAATTATCGGCAAAAGGACCTACCAAAAAGCATTTAGACATTTTACTGAGTTATTTTCCCAACTATCATAATATTTGGCGTTCTTCAGAAGAACCTGCCCGTAAAGGGTATGCTGGGACCATGTTTCTTTATAAAAATAACTTGAACCCAATCATCAGTTTTCCTCAAATCGGGGCACCAACCACGATGGATATTGAAGGACGTATTATTACGCTTGAATTCGATGACTTTTTTGTCACACAAGTCTATACACCCAATGCTGGTGATGGCTTAAAGCGTCTAGGGGACAGACAAATCTGGGACGAAAAATATGCTGATTATTTGGCAGAGCTGGACACCCAAAAACCCGTTCTCGCCACAGGCGACTATAATGTTGCTCATAAAGAAATCGACCTTGCCAACCCAGCTTCAAACCGGCGCTCGCCTGGCTTTACAGATGAGGAACGTCAGGGCTTTACTAATCTCCTCGACCGTGGCTTCACAGATACCTTCCGGCACATCCATGGTGATATTCCTAACGTTTATAGCTGGTGGGCCCAACGCAGTAAAACTAGTAAAATCAATAACACAGGTTGGAGAATTGACTACTGGTTGACATCCAATAGAATCACTGATAAAGTAACCAAGTCAGAAATGATTTCTTCCGGTGCTCGCCAAGACCATACACCAATTGTTCTAGAAATTGATTTATAAATCACGACTCTCCGTTTAACTAAGAAGTTAGCCAAGGATTATAAAACAAAGCTCACTTTCTTTGACGCTCAGTTTGTTCACTGCAATGCTTGAGTTTTCCTACTCTTTCTTGATTGCTTTACACTGGCTTTATTACATTCTGTTTTATTAAACTCACCTCATAACTAGAATGAAACAAAAACAGTACAACTCTGATATAACATAGAAATAGTGTATTCACTGAATTTTCGCCAAATACCTCAATGAAAGTATTGCCATTTGGTGGTACTTTCATTGAGGTATTTTTGTCTTATTCTTATTTCAGTTGATTATAGATTCACTAAGCTATTACAAAGTCCTCAGAGACACATTTTAAATCTCTATCAAAATTAAAAAACTTTCCTTAACCAGCGTCTGTTGACCATTGATTTTAAAATAACATCCAACCCTCGTATGATCTCTTAGGGTTAGTTGATTACTTCATCAAGTGTCTCAAAGGACTAGCTTTTACATCTCCTTTCGGCAAATCTTTGAACCATCTCAGTAACGTATGCTTGATAATAAATGATCACTCGTTGATCTTTTTCGTGTGTTTAACGCAACTTCATTTCATTTTACGTGCAATTGCCGAACGGTAATCACCAAATTGGCGAATAATTTCAGTTCTAGACCATTCTTGTTTTAACAATAGAGACATGCTTATCAAAGTTTTCCATACCTTGCCTTAGTTATATACCCTTGAGTACATCAGATAAATAGCTTTTTTCTGTTACCCTTCAGCATGCAAGGCGGCGTCAATTATTTTATTATTGTCCACTTAAGAAGCAGCAGTTCACATCGTCACTAGAGTATTTTCATTTTACCAACTAAAATAGCCCATCCCATTCAGCATAAAACTCTTTTAAAAACTCCTCCATAAAAGCATGTCGCTTTTCTGCCAATTGCTTACCAGTCGCTGTATTCATTAAATCCTTTAGCAACAATAACTTCTCATAAAAATGGGCAATAGCTGTTGATTCCTGATCACGGTATTCTTCTAAAGTCATCTCGCTACGAATGTTAGTTCCAGGAACATGAATAAGATGCCCTCTACTCCCAGCATAAGCCATTGTTCTTGCAATTCCAATGGCACCAATTGCATCTAAACGATCAGCATCTTGAACCACTTGACCTTCTAATGATAAAACCTTACCACGATTTAGTCCACCCTTGAATGACATATATTGAATGATGTCTAAAATAGACTTTTTATCATCTTCCGAAACCCCATGATCGTCTAACCAGGCCAAAACTTTTTCCAAGCCAGCAAACTCTGACTCATTGAGTTTGCCATCCGCTATATCATGCAGTAATGCTGCTAATTCACAAATATACAGATTAGCCTTTTCCTTTTTAGCAATCCTCACAGCCAATTTGCGAACCCGATCAATATGCCACCAATCATGCCCTGAAGAATCAGCACCTAAAACAGTTTTCACAAAAGATTCTGCCTCACAAATGATGTTCTCGTCATCCATTTAATAACTCCTAATAAGACCGTTTCCCAAAAATATCATCAGGAATATCATGGAAACCTTTACCTTCTTCAAAATTTTGAAATTTCCCTTGAAGAAAACGGTAAGCATCTAAGCGACTCTCATATCGAATAACGGCTTCCTTAGCACGAAGATCTTCATCTTCTTCCCAAACCTGTTGACTAGCTTTCATAGCTCCTTCATTAATGATTACCTGAGTGTTAACCCATTCTTTAAAATCATTTAAAAATTGTTCTTCCCTAGACATAAACTACCTCAAACTGTTAAATTAATAAAACTATTATATCATGATTAATCGACTAATGATAAAATGGGCTCTATCATTTCTGTAATGACTAACTTGACCACAGAGATGATAGGTTTTTGAGTAGAGACTTGTTCAGTAACCCCAAAGTAGTATCATAAGATCATGAAAAGTGTATATGAAAATGCTGAAAAGCTTGATCCAGAACATTTTAAATTATTGATTGGTGTCAAAAAATCAACCTTCCAATTAATGCTTGAGCACCTCAATTCAGCCTATCAACCCCAACACCAAAAAGGTAGCCGCCCACGTGCTCTTAGTATGGAAGACCAACTTATCATGACCTTGCGCTATTTGCGATACTCCTCTACTCAGCAGTTATTAGCTTTTGACTTTGGGATTGGTGTCGCTACTGTTAATGCCATAATAACATGGGCGTAGGATATTCTACGCGCTTCTGGTAGTTTTGACTTAGACCACTTAGAAGCTCCAAGGACATCTGTTGCCATTGATGTCACAGAAAGTCCGATTCAACGTCCCCAAAAAACCAAATCCCAAATTATTCTGGTAAAAAGAAACGACACACTTTAAAAACACAGATTGTGCTTGATTTAAGCACTCATCGTGTGTGTCAATTAGCTTTTTCGGATGGACATACACATGACTTTACTCTATTTAAAGAAAGTATAGGCCCTACTTTACCAGAGGAGACTGTCGCATTTATTGATTTGGGATATTTGGGAATAGCGAATTTTCATAAGAATACTTTTATTCCAGTAAAAATTCCAAGTATCATTGTTTAACAGATGAAGAGATAAAGCTAAATAAAGAGATGACAGCGATAAGAATTGAAGTAGAGCATTTTAATGCGACGTTTAAGACTTTCCAAGTGATGTCACAACCTTATCGTAACCGAAAAAAGAGATTTGAATTAAGGGCTGAATTGATTTGTGCTATTATCAATGACGAAAGGGATTAGTTTCCGAACAAGTCTAGTATATAAAAAATCCCATATGACCTATAATGAAAAGCGACTAAACCACTCATTAGAAGGACTCATATGGAACAACTAGATGATATCAAAGGTTCACTCAACATTAAAGACCCTAACATCACTTTTGAAAAGCAATTTGACAAGTTCTTCACTCACAGAGAGTATCATGCCAAGTTAGATTATGATGCCCCACAATGCCCTGCTTGTCAAGGAAAAATGGCAAAGTATGATTTCCAAAAGCCGTGTAAAATTCCCTATCTGGAAATGGCTGGCTGTAAAGTACTGATTCGTCTCAAAAAGGGCGCTTCAAATGTCAATCGTGTGGGAAAATGGCTGTCGCTAAGACCTCTCTGGTCAGAGAAAATCATCAGATTCCCAACATCATTAACCTCAAAATCACCGACAAACTCATGAGCCGTGAGACAATGTCAAAAATCGCCGAAGACCTCTCCGTCTCTGTGTCAACCGTCTATCGGCAACTCAACCGCTTTGAGTGTAGGACAGAGTTAACCTGGTTACCCGAAAATATGTCGTGGGATAAGTATGCTTTCAAGAAGGGAAAGATGAGCTTTATTGCCCAAGATTTCGATGCTAGCAAGATTATTGCTATCCTTGATGGTCGGACGCAAGCTGTCATCAAAAATCATTTCATGCGGTATTCTCACAAGGTGCGCAGTCGTGTCAAAGTCATCACCATGGATATGTTTAGCCCCTATTATGACATCGCTAAGACACTGTTTCCTAAGGCGAAGATTGTGCTCGATAGGTTCCACATTGTTCAAAACCTATCTCGCGCCATGAACCGTTTCCGTATCCAAATCATGAACCAATTTGAGCGTCAATCTCATGAATATAAGGCCTTAAAACGTTACTGGAAACTCATCCAACAAGACAGTCGAAAACTCAGTGATAAACGATTTTATCGCCCGACTTTTCGCATGCACTTGACCAATCAGGAGATTGTGCAACGTCTTTTGGGCTACTCTGATGAACTACGCCACCACTATGACCTCTTCCAATGCCCTCTCTTTCATTTCCAAGAAAAGCAGGAGAAACACTTCTTTGATCTCATTTCTGATACCATCAAACAAGTTCATCCTATATTTAAGACCGTCTTTTCAACCTTTCTAAAAGACAAAGACAAGATTATCAATGACCTGAAACTACCTTATTCCAACGCCAGACTAGAGGCGACCAACAACCTTATTAAAGTCATTAAGCGAAATGCTTTTGGCTTTAGGAAGATGAAAACTTCAAAAAACGGATTTATCTCGCTTTGAACACAACAAAAGAGAGAACCAATCTGATTCTCTCTCGGTGTTAGTTATAAGTCAACCCACTACAGTTGACAATGAGCCTACAATTGACAAAAACGAAAAAAGAATGTCGCTAAGCAACACTCTTAAATTATTCTGCCACCACCGAGAATTGAACTCGGAACTGAGCATTACCATTGCTCTATTATACCATTTAACTATAGCGGCAAAGATACTAACAAAACAGGCTAGAAACACTAACCTGTATAATAATAGTCCGTACGGGATTCGAACCCGTGTTACCGCCGTGAAAAGGCGGTGTCTTAACCCCTTGACCAACGGACCATATTACATAATGGGCACGAGTGGACTCGAACCACCGACCTCACGCTTATCAGGCGTGCGCTCTAACCACCTGAGCTACGCGCCCAATTTAGAATTATTAAATTCTATGCCGGCTACATGACTTGAACACGCGACCCTCTGATTACAAATCAGATGCTCTACCAACTGAGCTAAGCCGGCTATTGCCTATATGCGGGTTAAGGGACTTGAACCCCCACGCCGTTAAGCGCCAGATCCTAAATCTGGTGCGTCTGCCAATTCCGCCAAACCCGCCTATATGACCCGTACTGGGCTCGAACCAGTGACCCATTGATTAAAAGTCAATTGCTCTACCAACTGAGCTAACGAGTCTGTCTTTCGAAACATTGTTCCGACGGTCCCGACGGGAATCGAACCCGCGATCTTCGCCGTGACAGGGCGACGTGATAACCGCTACACCACGGGACCTAATAAGGTTTTCCCTTATCTATGGGAGTTAACGGGATCGAACCGCTGACCCTCTGCTTGTAAGGCAGATGCTCTCCCAGCTGAGCTAAACTCCCTTTGCGCTAAGCAACTACCTTATCTAACAGGGGGCAACCCCCAACTACTTCAGGCGTACTAGGGCTTAACTTCTGTGTTCGGCATGGGTACAGGTGTATCTCCTAGGCTATCGTCACTTAACTCGTCTGAGT
>NZ_JBEHGL010000011.1:0-78285 GCF_040225085.1 Streptococcus jiangjianxini
TTCAAGAAGGGAAAGATGAGCTTTATTGCCCAAGATTTCGATGCCAACAAGATTATCGCTATCCTTGATGGTCGGACGCAAGCTGTCATTAAAAATCATTTCATGCGGTATTCTCACAAGGTGCGCAATCGTGTCAAAGTCATCACCATGGATATGTTTAGCCCCTATTATGACATCACTAAGACACTCTTTCCTAAGGCGAAGATTGTACTCGATAGATTCCACATTGTTCAAAACCTATCTCGCGCCATGAACCGTTTCCGTATCCAAATCATGAACCAATTTGAGCGTCAATCTCAGGAATATAAGGCCTTAAAACGTTACTGGAAACTCATCCAACAAGACAGTCGAAAACTCAGTGATAAACGATTTTATCGCCCGACTTTTCGTATGCACTTGACCAATCAGGAGATTGTGCAACGTCTTTTGGGCTACTCTGATGAACTACGCCACCACTATGACCTCTTCCAATGCCTTCTCTTTCATTTCCAAGAAAAGCAGGAGAAACACTTCTTTGATCTCATTTCTGATACCATCAAACAGGTTCATCCTATATTTAAGACCGTCTTTTCAACCTTTCTAAAAGACAAAGACAAGATTATCAATGCCCTGAAACTACCTTATTCCAACGCCAAACTAGAGGCGACCAACAACCTTATTAAAGTCATTAAGCGAAATACTTTTGGCTTTAGGACGATGAAAACTTCAAAAAACGGATTTATCTTGCTTTGAACACAACAAAAGAGAGAAACCATCTGATTCTCTCTCGGTGTTAGTTATAAGTCAACCCACTACAGTTGACAATGAGCCAAAAAAGACTCAATGATCGAAATCACTGAGTCCTCTTTCATCTATTAAATCTTATTTTTTCAAACGTTCCACATCACGCGCAATCATCAACTCTTCATCAGTTGGGATGACCAGAACTTTGACTTTTGATTCTGGAGTGGTAATATCACCAAAGTAGCCGAAGACATTCTTATCTGGATCCACTTCAATACCGAACCATGTCAAACCAGCAAGCACATCCTGACGCATCAGGTAGGCATTTTCACCCATACCAGCGGTGAAGACAATCACATCAACACCATTCAACACTGCCATGTATTGACCGATGAATTTTTTGATACGGTCGATAAACATGTTGTAGGCAAGAGTCGCCCCCTTGTCTTTATTTTGAATACCAGCTTCAATATCACGCATATCACTTGAAACGCCTGACACACCAGCGAGACCAGATTGTTTGTTAAGCATATTAATAACAGCTGCTGCATCTTCTAAATCATCCGCATGTTCAACCAAGTAAGGAATGATAGCTGGATCAATATCACCAGAACGTGTTCCCATCATTGGACCGGCAAGCGGTGTGAATCCCATAGAGGTATCAACTGATTGACCATGATAGTTAGCAGTGATAGAAACACCATTACCGATGTGAGCAGTAATCAGTTTTAACTCATCAAGTGGACGACCAAGTTGTTTAGCCGCTTCCTGCGCCACATACTGATGGCTTGTGCCGTGAGCACCGTATTTACGAACTTGCAAATCAGTATAGTACTGACGTGGGATTGGATACAAGTAAGTAGGTTCTTGCATTGTCGAGTGGAAGGCTGTATCAAATACAGCTACACTTGTAATATCTGGTAAAATTTCTTTGAAAGCACGGATACCAGCTGCATTGGCTGGGTTATGAAGAGGTGCTAAAGCTGATAAGTCCTCGATTTGTGCCAAAACTTTATCATCGATAAGGGTTGATTCTTTGAAGATTTCTCCACCAGCTACCACACGGTGTCCGACACCAGTAATCTCATCAAATGATGCAATGATACCAAATTCTGTTAAGTTATTAAGAAGTATTTTGACAGCTTCAACGTGGTCAACAATATCACGAACGTCTTTTTCTTTTTTACCGTCAAATTTTACCGTAGAGATTGAATCTTTCAAACCGATACGTTCAATAATACCCGCAGCAAGAACTTTTTCTTCAGGCATCTTATAAAGTTGCCATTTAAGACTTGAACTACCAGCGTTAATTGCAATTGTTTTAGACATAAGTCACCTCTTCTGAAATCGTTTACTGTAATACATTAACCATTATAGCAAAAATTTCGCCTAAATGGCATTATCATCTTTCCAGATTTTCAAATTTGCCATAAAATCTTGTAAAACTTCTGGATTTTGAATATCGGACAGGTGGTAAACAAAAGTCTCCGGCTTACTCTCAGCCTGCTTTTGGAGAACAAACAAAGACTTAGCATTAGCAGGATGACCAAACATCGTTTCTGGCAAAGTGATTACTGCCAAAACATCCGCATAGCCTGACAACCACTTTTTCAAAAGATCACTTTGACCGCTCGTTAAGAGATTGGTTGGTGCCAAAAGGATAGCCAAACCATCTTTTTTCAGGTATTTTAAAGATTGCTCCATCAACAAATGGTGAGCATAAGTGTGCTCATCAGTCGAAGCGACTTGATAGCGCTTAGCAATGGCATCATTAGGGTAATAGCCGACGGGCAAATCACTGATAATGACGTCACTTTCTTTCAACAGTTGCGGACGAACAGCATCCTCTTGAACAAAGCGCACGTTTGAGTCCATGATTTCTGCGATAGAAGCTGACAAATCAATCAACAAATCATCCAACTCCAATCCCAGATAATCTAGCTCCCGATCACTGTTATTAAGCAATGTTTGAGCCAAATTTCCTGTTCCACTACCGATTTCAATAACGTCCAAATGTGCTTGATTGGTCAAATTTTCCAAAAGGTAAAGTACTAAAAATCCAATCGTATCTGGCGTAAATTGATGATTAGCTTGTAGCTGCTCTGTTTGACTAGCCTTGATAAAAATAAACTGGTAGGCACGACGCCATTCTTCCTTGGTTAAAGCTAAGGATTTTAAAGTCTGATTATTTTCAATAATTTTTTCCAGCGCATGTTCAGCACCTAAATAAAAGGCATTTTGTTCAATCAAGGCATCGTAAATATTAGTCTTAATCTCATTTTCAATAAGCTGAGTATTTTCCAAAATCAACTGATAAGCTGATTCGATTTTTTCAAAATTCATAAATCCTCCGATACTTGATTATCATACCAAATTTCGGTGATATTATAAAGGTGCAGGCTTCCTATCTGAACTTGCTTGAGGAGCTTTTTCTTCTGTTTTTGTCCTTGTCTTTTCTTCCTGTTTATCTGCCGACAATGGGGGAGTTTCTTGGAGAAAATGGTAGGAAAATACTTGCTGACCAGTAGTCACTGTTACCTCTAAAGTATCCTTTCGAAACTGATAAGCTACCCTTCCTTTGTCAAAAAGGATTTCTCCTGACGGTTCTTTGACCATAGGCTTCGCCAATTCAGCTAAAACATAGGATTGACTGGATGCCAACTGAGTTGCTTGAATACGATAAGCCGCTTTTAAACGATCCGTATAAAAGTTCAAGAGTAAAGATAAGACAGCTGCCATCAACAATGCGTACAAGAGAACACCTGCTTTAAGATGCTTTTTCAAAAGCATAAAGAAATTCACGCACCCTTCCATCTTCAAAAGTCATTTGGACACTTATGGTCTGGCCAAATTGGGTAAAATGAGCGGACTTCACCTTGTAGATCATGGGTTGAAATCCTCGACCATCGCTACCTGTTTTTCTAAAATCATCTTTTTTCGATTTTCCAAAAGCCAATGTTTGAGTATTTTTTAAAACAACTAGTCTATTATCAGATACCCTAACCAACTGAGAATTCGCTAATTCTGAGCGAAATTGCTGACAAAAGAGTAGCCAATCCTTATCTTTAGGCTGACTGATTTCATGAATATGAGCTGAAACGACCTTAGTCATAGCTTGATAGACTTGAATCGATCCCGACAACACTACAAGGGCAAGTAAGCATTCCAGCAATGTGAAGGCCTTAAGGCGATAGCTTTTTAACACGAAAAATGTCCTTTCCCTTAGACTTAATAACAGTTTCAGTACCAAACTGGCTAATAGTGATGTCCTGCCCATTCTTTTGCAAATGTTGTTGATGGGTTTGCACCGCCATAATCGCCACAGACAATGCTTGCGCTTGATTGTCTAAATCGCTTAATTGCCTTTGGTGATAATTTAGTTGACCCAAAAGAAGACTTGCCAAACTAGCTAAAATAGCTGTCGCTAACAAACTTTCCCATAAAATATAGGCTCTAATCTTTTTTCTTTTGATATTGACCACTCCCTAAGTATAGTTGATAAGTCACACGCTCCTCAGGCGTTTTAAAGATAACCTTAGCTAAAGAAGAATTACCACCAGCTTTATTAAAAACGATCTCCTGCTCTTTTTCTGGAACAACAGCACTAGGAATGGCATAGTGTCCCAATGGATTTTCCACATAGTTACTGCCAATTCGTAGGACTGCTTCTTTCTCTTGACTGGCACTGAAGCGCTGCGTTTCACGATAAACTTGTTCAAATGCCATAAAGAAGAGTTTGTTTTGTACCTGATTAAAAATACTGTTAAGAGAAGCACTAGTCGTTAAAGCTAAAAAGGTGATTATTGATAAAGTTATCAGAGCTTCTATCAAAGTAAAAGCCCCAACCTTCTTAAGGTTTAGTTTTAGCATAAGCATCTGCTTGTTTTTGGGTGATGTAGCCATCGCTCACTAATTGTTGAATTGAGGGTTTAACATCTTTGTTCATTTCATACAATTCCATTTGACTCTCCACAACCTTAACGACAGCCGCCTTCCCTTTCTCATCAACAATTGCCTTTTGTTTACTTAAATTAGGCACAAATAAAAGCATAAGCACACTGATGATAAGAAGGACGACTAACATTTCAATCAAGGATAGTAAAATTCGCCGTAAAAAAAAACAGGCTATAATTTTTAATAGCTTGTTTACTTTCTATTACCCATATTGCTAATATAGTCAGTTGTTTCTTTAGTACTACTAAACACATATTTAAAAACTACAGTTGCCAACCCTATAATGTTTGCCACAAAACTAACAGACAAACCTATTAGAACTGAAGCGCTGGGAGTATAGTCTTTTTTTACAATTAGATACCAAAACACGAACGAAATAAAACATATCGAATATATCACAAGTCCAAAAGCTCCGTATGTAGCTATTTTCCTGAATTTTTTCTTTTGTTCGTATTCGCTTTCTATAATTTCTCGCATATGAGAAATATGATCATTAAAGGACTTAGAATCATCGAAAGTATTATCAAAACCTTCATATTCCCTTATTTGTTGTTTTACATCATAATTCGAATCATTATTATCTAATCTAGGATAGTTTTCATCCTCGGAAGTTGAAATTTCTCTCGCTAAACTTTCTAACTCTCTAGCCATTCAAAAACCTCTGCGCCTTTACCCAACGATAATAAGCCGATGCATTTGAAATGTTAAATCTATCTGAAATTAAACTAATTTGCAATTCTTTATCTATTGTGTCTTCTTGTATAGATTCAATGTAAGAAACGACATCGTCAATAGGTGCTAGAAATTCTGCTGCAAAATTATCAGCTTGATTTTCTCTTTGAATAACATCAGTGGAATAATATTCTCTTCTATATGAAATTTCTACTAAATCAGACGGCAATTTCTTGCCTGGCAACCATTCCCAATGAATTAAAGCGTGCCCTAATTCATGTGCCATTGTAAATCTTTGTCTTCTTTTTGGTTGCAATCCATTAATCACAATTTCTGGTTTTCCATCAACAACATGAACGTAACCACTTATTTCTTCATCTGTCTTTATATGAGACATGTCTGAATACTTAACTGTTATACCAAATGTTTCAATAGTTTTTTCTATATCATCAATAGTAGATTCGAGAGATAACGACGGATATTCTTTTCTTAAAGCATTGACATAATCTTTATATAAATCAGTGTTCATACTTTTCTCCCCCCTCTACTGTTTAAAAAATACTTCCTTACACAATAATTATCTAATATATATCGATTTTGTCAAGTTGCACATCCGACTTTAGAAAAATATTTTAAAACAACCACCAATTCTCCCTCATCCGCTCACGGTTTAATTTAAGCACCTCGTAAGCATGACTAAGTAGCTCCATCATATCGGACAAAATCATCTTTTTGATTTTAGACATATCCGTTATTTCTGCGTCGTGGATTAGCAGTTTTGTTAGATGATATGTTTTGCGGTCAATGCGATAAGTCACATCGATCCAATGTTCATAACCTAATTGTGAGAGTTCTGGTGTTGTCATTTTTAATTCAGTGATTTTCATTTTTTCCTCCTAACTATTTATTCGGAAAAAAAATTGAAGAAATGTAAAATTAGTTCAAAAAAAGTGAGAGGAAACCTCTCACCAGCCCATTTGCTTGTTGATGTAGCTATCGCTAAATTCAATTTCAAACTCTCCGTTTTTGAGGAGAGTCATTGTGTCTGCATCTTCTAGGCTGTTTTTCGCCCAATTAAAACCTTTTAGCTTAGTTAAATGTTCAAGGGCCTCTTCTTCGTCATTGAATATAAATCTTTCTCTAAAATCATATTCCTCTTTTTCTAACCAAGTTTCAGCCGATATTCTGTTAGGAAATTTGATGACATCTATCTTCCACGCCCAATCGTATTTTTGACTTACTCCAACGAACATATCATTCACCCCTTTACAATTTCTTCTACCTCTTTTTTTGTTAACTCGTTGAGTTCACCATTTTTAAGAGTTACAAAGTATTGGTCTTTGGTCTCACAAACGCAATAGATTTTGTTTTCTTCCAAATCCCAAGCTTTCCACCCTACTCCATTGTCATCTTCATCGATAAATTTGCGATCTAATTTGTAAGTTGGGTGTGTTCCGACGATTTCTGCGACCCATGCTCTCTTGGCTTTTGAGTTTGCTAAAACAAGTTGCCCGTCAATTACTACGTTTTCCAAATCGCTGCTAGTTGTGTTGTTTACTTTAATCATTGTAAGTTCTCCTTTGTTTTATTTATCTTACACATATATAATACCACTCATTGGGTGGCTTGTCAACAGTTTTTATCAATTTTTTTAAAAATTTTTGCTATAATAAATAAAGCGGTCACCTTTGTGCCGCTTTATCTTACACCCCTCCTTTTTGAGGGGTTTTTTTAATTATTGAATTGTGCAAAATCAAGCAATAACTTGACGTATGATGGCGGTGTGCGATCCTCTGAATCCCAGTTTTCCAAAGTCCTTAAAGGGACATCATACGTTCTCCCGAATTCTGCCCTTGATGCGCTACGACTATCTTTGAGTGGGCTGTTTGCTAGCGTATAGATGCTAGTTAGTATGTCTGCTACTTCCTGAGCGTCATAGTCACCCATCCAGTCTTCCCATCCCCGTTCGGCGATGTAATATTCCAATGTTGTCTCTTCCAACGCTTCATCGTATAGCGCCTTAAATAAGTTAAATTTCATTTTCATCTCCTATTTTATCTTTAACACTGCCGCTAATTCACTTTCCCAAGTTGCTCCGTTTGCATGTGTATAAGTAGGAGCAGGTTTCTCTAAAATTAAAATTTCGTTCTGATCAACCAGTTTAACTTTTGGGACTTGATTGTAATAGTGTGTTATTGGATATACATAAAGACCTTCAGCTTTTTCATTGACTTTTAAATTAACTTCAATCTGATGTTTCAAATTTTCAGCGCCTTGTTCGTTGATTGCTCCTAAGATACTTAACAAGAGATTGTTTACCTCTTTTTCGCTTTTTGCAGGATCTTCAAGATTATCGATAACGATCCAATCCGATTCAATAGCAGGTAATGGTTTAGAGACCCCTTTCCAAGTGTCTTTTAATTCAACCGTAAGTCCAAAAGTTTCAATCAGTTCGATAAGTTGGTTTTTCATTGTAAGTTCTCCTTTGTTTTTTGTTTTATTTATCTTACACATATATAATACCACTCATTGGGTGGCTTGTCAACAGTTTTAGCAAACTTTTTTTATTTTTCCACAAAAAAATACCCCCGCAAATGCGAGGGTTGTCTTAATTACGATTAATCTATTTTATTTAAACGTGCCATAAGGCGCTACATTGCGATTACCTTGAGCAACTCCGCAAGCGATATAGCGACGTGCTCCAGTGCGTGAGACGTACGATACCCAGATATAGCCGTCAGCGACGTAGACACTGTCATAGTTAAGCGACATGCCCTTGCCGTACTGTGCTACAATTTTGCCTTTAACACTTGGTTTATCACGTACATTTAACAGCGATACATTGACTGTAAAGGTTGCTCGCTCGTCTTTGAGCTTGCCAGCAGGAGCGCTAGATGCTTTTGGTGCACTCGCATTGCTATACGGTGGACGAATCCAGCCGATGACTTTACCATCTGCTTGATTAAAGCGTCTTGTCACATAGCGAGCAGGACCACCGACGACAAGTGCATCGGCATTACCATCGACATTTTGTTCGATGGTTTTTAACGTATAACCGTCACTATCTGCGATAACAAGCCCAGTATGCCCGTATGGATGGGCATAGGTACGCATGACAAATAAATCACCCGCTTTAGGATTAACCCCAGGGGCATCATTAATCACGGTATAGCCTGCCTGTTTAGCGCTTGTTAGTAAGTCAATGGCATTGCCCCAGATGGACTTGCCAAAAAACTTACCTAAAATCCAGTTGGGGAGGTCGGCACACTGCCGGCCGTAGGCGAGGTCGTAATCCACGCCTCCGCCTTGATTGGCGAGGTTTTTTGCCCAATTGACGACTTCATTTACTGTTGTCATAAATACCTCCTCTATTTAGGCTCGCGGTAAGACATTGCTCGTGAGCTGTCGTTTAAGCCAGTGGTGGTTGGGTCATTAACGATACCTGTAATGGTTAGTAGCGCAAATACAGCATTGACAAAAACTAGTAACTTAGCGCCAAAATCATCGACCTCCAACGTATAGCCAAAGATAGCCGCAAAAGCTTGAGCAACCAGCAAGGCGGCTGGAATGGCTGACAGCCAAAAGTTTTTATTTTTAAGTCGTAGTTTCCAATTGATTTCCATGTCATTTCCTTCCTTTAAAAAGTGTTGCAATGCGTTCATTATTAACAATGATCGCATCTTCATTTTTGCCAATGCGTTCCTCGTGGCGATCCAGCACTTTATGGATATTATCTCTATCACGTTGTGACTCTTTTAATTCAAAAGTCATTGTCTGGATAGTGTTTTGTAGTGATTTCATCGTGCTATCGTTTTTAGCGATAGCGTTTTGAAAGGGTCTCACAACCAGTTTAACTAAAGTCCAAATCGTCACTAAAGCGCCCGCAAAGGTAGCAATTTGGACAATATCAACGGTCATCTTCATCTCCTTCAATTCCAGCTAATTCGACGAGTGCACGGACTTTTTCGCGCCAACGTTTTGGCACATCCTCAACCGTAATCCACCCTTGTTCAATTTGCATTACAAAAAAGTTTACCATCATTGCGATTCCTCCTTTAATTTTCTTGAGTAGGCTCTTCATCGACTGCCTCCTCGGTTTCTTCTTCGCTATAAACTATCGCTAACACTTCGTTGATGGTTAGCGAGACTGTCTTAACTAATTCATGATTTTCTTCATTTGCTCGTTGTGACTCTTTGATAGCTTCCTGCATTTTTTCCATCATGTCGTCAAACTTAGCAATCTTTTCGCCAAGCGTGTTAAACTTCTCGTTTTCCGCCCGCTGTGGGAAATTTTCCTCGTAAATTGCCTCAAGTGCTGACTCAAGTAGCTCTGTATTACTCAAGTCAATGCTTTCGGCGGATAGATTAACAGGCACAACTGCCCCTTCCGCATTTGTCAAAATAACTTTTGTGGCGGATGCGTGACCGCCTGAATCGTAAGCCAGCGACTTACTGCCAAATTCTAGCTTCATTTTTGTCTCCTTTTTTTAAATGGCCCATGAGATTTGACCGGCATAGCGATAGGCGTAACCTTTGTTATTAATCCACTCAACCTTACCGTCACTCCCAACTTGGATAGTGATAGGGTACTGGTCTAACGTCCAAGACGTTTGCATAAACATCATTTCGCTTGGGACTAATTCAGACGGTAGTGTTCCCGCCACAAAACGTTTGGTGCCAACTGTCGTAAAGTCATATTTTAGATAAACCACGTCACCAACGCGTTTATAGTAAAAGCTGTTACCAACATGTTTCCACCCCGTATTAATGAGATTCTGGTGGTTTGCTTTAACAAAATCTGCAGCATTGATGTCATCGATTGTTGCTAACTTCTTCCACTCTTGCCAAGTACCGTTATACTTAACCCGATAAGCTAAAAAACTCCCAGAAAAGTCATAAGCCATCTGCGTTACGTAATTGGCATTGTGGTGCATGACTTGCACAAACTTCCACGGGTGAGTTCCACTTGGGATATTTGCCATACTATGGCCCATGTAAAAACCTGTTTGAGTATAGTTATTCCAATCACCACTAGCCTGCAAGGCTTGACCGCTATGTTGCGTTAACTGATGTTGCTGTATTGGTTTGCCATCAGCGTAAATATTACCGCTGACATAAGCGTCGCCATTAACATCAAGCGCTCCTCGCTCCCGAGCTTTCATCACGCCCATACCATATCTATCGTAGCTAAAGACATAGCCCTCGGTTCCCACGGTCACTTTAAACTCTGTCTTAGTAAAGGCGTCCTCTAAGATGCCTAAAACATCAAACGAGCTGGTTGTCGCAAACGTGCCTGATAGATCCGCTGACAAATTAATAAGACTAGACGTACTTGTGTAAGTGCCTGAGGCGTTGCTGTAGTTAGTCGTAAAACTTGTTGACCCTAGTGGCGCTGTTTTAAAAGTCAGCGTCATCTTGTTTTTTTGCACACCGCCGACTGTTAAAGGTGCGATTTTAGCATTACGGGTGACAATTAAGTTTGTCTTATTTTGGGGTTTACGTACCGCCGTAAAGTTTAATACCGGCGGATGATACGGCAACACCGTTACCGTTTTATCAACGGGATTGCTCGTACGTCCTCGGCTATCAGTGACGCTAGCTCTGATGGTGACTTGACCGTCAAAAGGCATTGTTCCAAGTGTCCCGCCGTTTTGGTTGGTGGATTGACTTTTGCCGACAATCTCCGCTTTATACCCTGTGATAGACGACCCAAAAATACCACTAGCGCCACTAAATCCGACTTGCGGATTAGATAAAATTTGGACAAACTGATTGGCGCCTAAATTGAGTGCTTTAACAGGGCTAAACGTCTCCATTACATCAAACCCTGATAAACTTGGCTTGATACTCTCAGGGACACTGATTACAAAATCCCGACGGCTCTCACTAATTTTAGTTGAGCCTGAGTAGGTCTCACACCAAATCGTCGCACCACCAGACGTAGCGTTAGGTAATTGGTTGGCAAAGTCCATCGGGATAGCCCAAGTGGTTGAGCCTTTGACACCTCTTGCAATATAGCCTGATAAAGAGCCAAAACCATATCTTAGATTATGCGTAAAGCTACTATCGCTAGCGTTAATCGTAATCGTAGCGCTACTGCCAATAATGGCGTTGCTAATCTGTACGGTACTAGATCTGGGGATATCCGTTAGCCTAAAGCTCTTAGTCCCCGTTGATAAACTGCCTGGAGAGTAACCACCAGAACCTCTGATTGAGGCACTGACATTAATCGTTTTAGCACCATTGGAATCATGCGTGACCGTTTGCGTTTTATCTAACAATGTAATTGTTGAGTTGTTAGATAACATGGCCGGTCGAGCGTTATAGCTATGCGTAGTGCCATTAATGACCATGCTTCCTGTGACGGTGTACTGCGCAAAGGTGGTATACGTGTTGCGCAAAAGCAAGCGTGACCTAACCGTCGATTGGTTAGCGCCTTTATTTTGTCCTGTTTGCGTGACCTCTAGGACTAGCGAGTAGCCACGGTCACTATTTGAGTAAAAATTAACCATTTTGTCCTACATACCTCATTACATTCATGGCCTTGTTTACTGGGTGTTGTTCCTCGCGAAAATCTCCAATTTGTACACTCACCGAAAAGATACCGTGTTTAATCTCTAACACGCCTTGGGTAATATGCATGACTTCTTCTCCCGAAGAAAACATTGAGATTCGGTCGTCGGTAATCTTGATCGCACTGGACGAGTCTTTTTTACCAAAAACAAGCCCTTCTTCGGCAACGGTAAAATAGTTGTCCAAAAAGTTCCATCGCTCAGCTTGGTCTCTAAGGTCATTAGTGACTGCCACCACCCGTTGACTAAGTCGGCGGAATTCTTCTTCCGATTCTTGTCGCAACGCTTTGTTTTCTTCGGCAAATTTTTGATAAGCAGCTACCAACTCATCAAGCGCTGCAAGACTCGCTTTTGCGGCTAGATCCGCTTTCATGATTTCCGCTTGTTCGGCGAGGGCGTTGAGTTGTTCGGCGGTTAGTTCGCTGTCGGCTTTACTATCGATTTTGGCATCAATATCAGCTGGATTTAGGCTAAAAGCCGTGCCAATGTTCCCTTTTTCCAATTTTGGTTTTTTGAGATACAAAATCGAGTTGGTGCTAAAGCCATAACTGTAAATGTAAAACCCGATATCCTTAGTCAAGTCAACATCATCATTGATCTTGATAGATCCGCCATAGCGAGCCCAACTGCCCACTTTATCAACGATGATAGTCGTCTGACCGGAGTAAAAATTTCTCACACCAGTTTTGTTAAAGTAATAAAATCCAAAAAAGATTTTAGTACCAGCACCAGTCGCATAAAGGTCAGCGGAAAAATGATAAGTGCCGACCATTAAATCTTTACTTGGGATAATAACGTTCATAGCCTTCCAGTTTCGACTACCGTTGCTCTCGTTAAATTCCACGACTGGACCATCATCGGAAAATGCCTCATTGACCCAAGCGTGATAGTTAGTAGCTGCATTTGGGATGCCACCGTTGTATGGTTTTTGCCATCCGATAATGTATTTATTAGTGTATGTCGTACCAGCCACTGTAAACTGCTCTGATGAGGTTAGCAGTTTGCTAAAATCCGCATTAGGCAAAAGATTGACTCCCCCAACCTCAACGCTACCAACCATATCAACCCAACGATATTTAGTCGGGTCGGTACTATCAGCTTGCGTGTAATCTGTTAGCGTGCCTAAATAGCGCTTGTTGCCTGTTTGAGTGAGACTAAAATCAGTACGTCCATCGGCGCTATTAGCGTAAGCGATGTGTAAGTATGGTGTTCGCCCGTCGACACCCGCTTTACCAGGTACGCCGTCCCTGCCGTCAGCACCTCGCCATTTTGTCCATTTATAGGCACTAGGATTGGTGCTATCCGTCGCAATAAAATCAACGTACATGCCGATATAAGCTTTGGATTGATCCGTCTGACTAAAACCACCACCCGTTGCCGTGTCGGCGTAAGCAATATGGGTATATTGCGTGCGACCATCTTTACCAGGTACGCCAGGTATGCCTTGCTCACCTTTTGGACCTTGTAGCCCTTGGATACCTTGAGGACCTCTGTCTCCTTTATCGCCTTTTTCCCCTTTAATTAAGGTCCAGCGATACTTCGTTGGGTCTGTTGAGTCTGCTTGTGTAAAATCAGTATAAGCACCAATGTACAACTTATTAATACTGTCAGTCGTGGAAAATCCTTGTTTGCCATCGGCTGAGGTTGCATAGGCGATGTGTAGATAAGGGGTTTTACCATTTGGACCAGCTGGACCCTGGATGCCTTGCGCACCATCCAAACCTTTGATTAATGACCAATTGTATTTTGTTGGGTCTGTGCTATCATCTACAGTCGTATCGGTATACATACCGATGTACTCTGCGTTGAGATTGGCACCCGTCGAAAAATTAACAAATGGCATCGAATTGTATAGTGCATACTCATAAATTTCGTACGATAAGTCATTTGCGACGATTGGCGAGAAGATATTAATTTGCACAAAAGGATAAGTATCGCGACAAACACCCTGTCTTAAATCAACATAAGTTTGATTTGGTTTAACAGTAACCTCGCTAAAATTACTATTTAATGTTGGTCCGATACCGTTGTAGCTAACCACTAAATCGTTAGTCGGATGGGTGTTTTTGAGTTTTAGATAAACATAAACACGTTTACCAGTCGTACCATTAAAAGACAACACGTGCTTTTGGCGATGACCTCCACCACTGATGGCTATCTTATAGCCACCGTTGATTTTTGTACTCGTCCCAGTCGCACCATTATAAAGATATGGATTATCAAGGGTTGGCACCGCATCTAAAAAGACATCGGTCGATTTATCCGCATAAGCAATGTGAGTATAGCTTGATTTCCCATCTGCCCCTCTCTCACCTTGGATACCCTTATCACCTTTTTCCCCTTGCAAGCCCTGCAAACCACGTTCCCCACGGTCACCACGGTCACCCTTGTCACCTTTAGGTCCCATAAGAGCCACGGTATAACCTGTCTCGCTGGTATTATCAGTGTAAGTCCAAATAGTACGGGTCCATAAGTATTGCCCACTAGGGACACTGGGTATTGTCGTTGTCCAAGCGCCTGTTGGTGGTGTTGTACCGCCAGTGGAAGCTTGGTAAGTGATGGTTGTCGTCTTAATACCGACCCCATCTTTGCCAGGTAGGCCATCATTACCGTTGTTGCCATCTTTAGCGATGTAAGTAGATTGATACCCTGTCTCGCTGGTATTATCGGTGTAAGTCCAAATAGTACGGGTCCATAAAAAACGCCCCTTAACTAAGCTTGGTACGGTCGATGTCCATGAGGTCGGTATCGTCTCGCTCGTTGTGCTTAAGGCATAAGTGACAACCGTGCTCTTTAGCCCCACGCCATCTTTACCCGCAATACCATCAGCGCCATCTCTACCATCTTTACCCTTAATCAAAGACCATTTATAGGCATTAGGGTCTGTACTTGCAACAGCTTCAAAGTCCACGTATAACCCGAGATAGGCTCTGTTTGTTGGATCGAGAATGGAAAAATCAACGATTTGACCTGAGTTATTTTTATTGGCGTAAGCCTTGTGGGTATATTGTGTTTTGCCGTCGACAGTGTCCGTAAACGTGACTTGACGACTCGCCACAATGTCATTATCGAGATAAGCCTCTACTGTAATGTTCCAGACTTTTTCAAAGTCATTGGCATGTACCAGTAAATCCTTACCGCTACCGATAATATCGTCATCAACTTTATAAAAAATAAGGGCATCATCGTAGACCTTGCCAGCCTTGGATAGCTGGACGGTTAACAATGATTCCCCCTCGTTATTTTTAAAAGCAGTACCGTGTGACGTTGAGAGCATGAGTTCAAACGGTGTCGCTTTTTCCCGCATGATTTCTAGCTGCGCTACGATACCGTCTGATACTTCACTTTCTAGCTCTTTAAAGTTTGCAAAAACCGTTTTATTTTGACTTGGATCAGTAAAGGACAGCTCTTGTTGCACAACCCTTGCCTCTAAAAGCAAGGTCGGCACAAAACCAGTGTCGCGGATCATGACCGTATCCCCCAAATCGAGGTCAGTGACACCCTCAACCTCGTAAGTGATTTTGGGATAAGCATTAGCTTTTAGCTTTTTAAGAGCTTCTGCGACCAAGACAGATTCCTTGTCGGTATCTACCTCAATGTCACGTCTAATCCAGTTGTCATCCGTTTCGCTACCTGACAAGACAGACGGATACATCGCTTTGGATAAAGGGGCATAAAGCAGACCGTTTTTGACGTAAAACTCAACTTCACCCGCCTCGTTTTTCCACTCTTGTTTATTGCTATTACTAATAAACAGGTCAACTGTCTTTTGAGTTTCTTCGACTTTTTCCTCAAAATAATTTTCGGTGACAGTAACTGTGCCACTGTCGCTAGTTGTGGTTTTGATGCCACCAACTACCGACCCTTGTGCTAATTCGGGCGGGTAACAAACCGTTTGTACCGCTCTTAAATAAGCACCAGCTGGATAAGTGCGCTCCTCAACCCACTGACGGTTGGCATAGTTTTGCTCGTAGACAGTGAGCTTATCACCACTCAAGGATTTAATGACAACCGTATGACCATAATACCCAGTAATAATGGCTGGTGCACTAGCATTAGGTTTGATATTGGCAATCGCCCCAGCTTTGAGATCTGCAACTTTTGTAGGCGCAAATGATTTCCAGCCGTAATTAGACCAGGCGTAATCGGTACCGATGTGACTAGCGCGGACACCGGCTCCAATACGTCCCCTAAAGCCTGTTACACCACCATTAAGCCCTGGACCGCCCAATACATTAGCGTAGTATGCTGACAAGGCGTAACATTGCCCAGTACCGACACGTTTGCCCTTTAGTGAGGCAACTTTTTTAAGTGCTCCCTCAACTTTAGTCGCTCGTTTGGTGATCGTTGTTTTTGGCGCTCCACTAGCTGTTTTACCGCTATCTCGGTAAAGCTGGTCAATCTTATCCATGGCTTTACCGTTAGCATTATTGACACCATTACGGATAGAGCGCATCATTGGCGCATAGTGCCCATAACCTGCGGCAGCATAATCATATTTGGCACCACCAACTCTAAAAAGCCCTTTGGTATAAGCGTCGATATTGTTTGCGCCTGATACTTTATAAATCCCCTGTTTGCCTAACAGGTACAAGTAATCTTTGATGTAATCAGACACATTGGCAAAATGCATATAATGCCCACCCTCGCTAGATGGGCGAGCAGTCCCTCGTGTGACTTTAATTCCGCTTGGTCTCGTGGTTGATCCAGTCCAAGTTAACCCAGTCCAGTTATTATCGCGTTTAGAGACGTTAGAAGCACCCCACCAAGACTCAAGGTAAATTTGTGCTAAAACACCTGATGGTAAAATCTTATACTGCACACATAAGTCCAATATTTGTTGCACCACGGATGATTTAAGTGTATGCCCTGCGTACCGCAAATCTCCAAGCGTGTATTTTTTAGTGACGTTTTTAGCATCGTTGACTTTCTTGGTGACCTTGCGAGTTTTAGGGATTTTTGTCACTGTTTTTTCAGTGACTTCTTTTTTTCCGCTTGGCTTAATCGCGTTGACAATCTCTGATTTGTCAACAGTACGTTTAATGCCGCCGATATTTTTGCCGTACTCTAAAACAACATCTGCCCGTCGTTGCCCAACCCCATGATTATTATCATCATGCTCTTTATAAATGTTAAGCGTATACTGATTTAAACTAGAGTCGTAATTGAGTTTTGTTTCAAACTCAATCTCAGCGCCAAATTTATTAGCGATGGATAATAGGCGTTTAAGCTTGGTGTCCTCACCTTCCCACTCAAGTGTTAAACGTTTGTCCTTAACCTCGTTGGTGCCGATGCTTAAGGCGGAAAAGCTAAGGATTTCCCACATATCGCAATACTCTTTAAAGGTGTATGCTTTATCCGCCTTATACTTACCGCAATACTCGTTGAGCAACTCCATGTTAAGACTTTGGCAAGTGACACGGATGTAGGTCTCTGTCTCTTCCGTTTGATAGACTGTCATCAAGTGTGATTTATCGTTATGTGTAAAGCTAACAAAAGCCCTGTCATTGATATGATGGTAGGCTTTGTCTGTGCTCGTGTCGTACTTTAAATCTTTTTTAAAGACAGTAAACTCAAAAATGGATCCGCTACTCTCAAGCTCACGAATCCATCTATCTTGATAAAAATTAAGCGTTCCTTGGCGCTCGGTATCAATAAAAGCCACTTTGCGCAAAGTGGCATCATGTATCGTTAGTTGCATTATAGCCACCTTTCCTCAAAATTGATGGTTACCGTTGGCGTTTTGGTTATCCAGTCTGACATGTATAACTTCAACTCCGACTTGCCCGGTGGAATTGTTAAAAAGGTTGACCCATGGACAACATCATTTGCTTGTGGTAAACCATCAACTCTTACCGTGTTATCCTCGTTGTTTATGATAATCTGAGTACCTGCGGGGTATTTGTTTTTAATATCCTGCTCTTTGACCACAAAGTTTTTAGCATATCTAAACCACTCTAGATAATTACAGCCATTATTGTAATTACTGCGCATCGGATACTTTTTATTGCCAAAATTACCAAACAAAAAATGGATTTTTTTTGATTTTTTACCTTTTATTCCTGGGATAAAAAAATCATAATATTTGGTATCCCAATAAGCAGTCAGTTTATCATCAACACGTCTTAAATCCGAGTTTCCGCGTAATAAGTTTAAGGGGTTATCGCCAATTTTATTATTTGCCTTAAAATTAAACCGTTTAACAACCGTTGATGCCCCCTCGTCGTTACGAGCTAGCACATCGTAATAAGCGCCCCAACCGTTAGCGTACTTAACAGTCTGTATGCCGTATAAAAACTCATCCTGATCGTCTGTGACCGAGATTTTAAAAATCCCCTGTGCGTCAGGGACCATCTCAAAGCTTTGTCGCCAACGTAAGTAATCAAAAAGGGAGCCGATCTCACCATTAGAATCCGCTGGGATAGTAAACGTGAGAGAACTCCCGTTTTGTCCATTTTTGTTATTAATTTGCGTCATCTCAGTAAACGTTCGTCCGCTACGATTTAAAAAACCAACATCACCAGTCAATGCCCAAGCATTATCATTAAAAATGCCAACATTTTTAGTAAAGGGTACGCTAGCGTTAGATTTAAAATCTATCAGGTATTCTGTTGCTTTAAATTCCTCTGTGTCTTGTTCCTTGGCATTACCAATTTCCAAAAGGCCGTTTTGATTAACAACGCCAAAATAACCAGCTTCCTCATTGTTTTTGATATTAATGATAGGATATGCGTCTACGTTCCCGTTGTTTTCGATGGCAAAAGTTAAGGCTTTTCCCTCTTGCGTGTAATCAACCACACGCTTGTAAGTTGAGCTGTGGGCGACACCGTCGGGGATAAAAAAAGTAATAACGGCACGTTGATACCATCTTGCTACTTTTTCCGTCGATACCTCGCCTTGCACTAAGCCGAGATAATATTTATCCGGCTCGTCCCCAAATTGCATACGCTTCGGCTCGCTTACGTTTAAAACACCCGCCAACTCATGTTTTAAGGACTCTGTCAAGACATTACTGACTTCCAACGGCTCAATGTAAACCTTTATAATTTTGGGACCCGTTCGCACATCGCTAACTAACGCACCGATTTTAGGTTGATCAAAGACGTTAAAGTACCGATCGTTACTGATTGACCTCTCAACTCTCGATATCCTAAAAAACTTTGACATATCAATACCGTCATAAAAAAATCTCAACTATATTTCTCCTCTCAATCGATTATTAATTAGAGCTTTGCTACTCTGATGTTTTGACAACCTATCAGCAACACGCCCCATCCAAGCGCCATCTTGTAAGTACAAATTAACAGGTCTCTCAACAGCTTGCTCAGCTATATCTAGCGCTTGAGCAATTGTTTTGTCATTATTTGAGCTTTTAATAGCATCGACTAACTCAAAGATCAATCTCCGTAAATCATTATCTTGATTAGCTTGTTGCTCTACGATTACGCCAGAATTAACAGTCCCCATTCTTTGGGCGAGTTTGGAAATATTAGTGTTTTCAAATCCAATACCATCAGCATAGCGCGGGAATAATTTTTTAGTCTCACTTGCTCTAAGGACTTTAGATCCTCTAGGCAATGGAAGCATAACATCACGACCCTCTGGGATAAAGCTTTGTCCGGATGGTAAGGTAACTAACTCTCGATAAGTTGGACCTTTTTGGTCGTTGACCATGGCTAGTCCGCCGGGGTGGTAATTAGTTCCTTTTTCGTTTTTGGTGTGACGAGTAAAAATATTTACCCACTTGTCTTTTAAGCTATCAACCCAACCTTTGATACCTTTGATAACTCCAGAAGCTTGGTCGTTAGCTCTAATAGTTACCGTTTTATCTTTTACACTATTAACAGATGATTTCGCCGAATTGACAGCAGGACCTGTTTTATTTGCACCAAACATGCCAATAGGGCTCTTTTGCTTTGGACTATTAACCGACTTACTAGTTAGAGCAACCGCAGCCATTGTTTTGTCCGCACCGAACATGTCAATTGGTTTTAATTGATGAGGTAAATTAACATTTGACTGTGCTGATGTACTAGCTTCGGAGGTCTTATCTTCTGCATTGATTTGGACGGGACCGTACACTTGCTTTACACTATCAACATTTGCTTTAGCCGTTGTCGTTGGCTCTAGTGTGTTATCTGTTGCGCCAAGTAAAACATTTTTATTCTTGAGTGTATCGATTTCCCATTTAGCAGCTGCAACCCCACCCTGTGTTAAGTTTTCAGCATAAAGCTTTTTCATTTCAGGGCTAAGGCTGTTCCAGTGATCTAACATCGCTTTGGCAGTCTCAGCTTTGGAGGTAAAGTCTTTATTTTCACCCAAAAGATTTTTTACTTCTTCTGGCATGCTATTCCAAGTTTCAAGGTGTTTCTTGCTTTCAAGGATAGCTAACATACCTTCCTGACCATTGACCACCAATTTCTTCTCTTCTGGTGTCATGTCATTCCAATCGCCATTAGCCTGCAAAGCTTCTGCAACTTGCATCCGAGCGTTTGTGCTTAAGTTTGCCTCTTTCATCATAAACATCAATTGATTCCAACCTTCTTCAGATTGAGATGCCTTGATGACTTCTTCGATGGCATTTGACTTAACTTCCATTTTCTTTTCGTCAAAAGTTAACGATGACCAAAGGGCATTGGCTTCTTTGGTTTCTTTAGTCATGTTAGCAGTGCTTTGTGCTAACAACTCAGTTCCTTTGCCACCTTTTTTAGCAGCCGCGTCAACTTTATTGGCTAACTCATCGTATGATAAACCAACATCTTGCAAAAACTTCTTCGCTTTTTCGGCGTTGACCTGATAGTTAGTCGTATTATCACGTAAACGCGCCCTAGCTTTTGCGTCACGAGCTTCTGCAGCTTTAGCATATTTCTCACCAAGTGCATCCATTGTCGCTTGATGCTCTGATTCATTTTGAGTTTTTCTTGCGTTATACTCTTCTTGGGTGATCATTCCAGCTTCTAACGCTTCTTTTAAATCAGCATTTTTTTGCTTATAGGCTTTTCGTTCAGCAGTCATCGCTTTTTCAAGAGCCGACATCGTCTTTTTGAGTTGAGTCTCATTTAGCGTTGAGATGTCATTGCTAAACGCTTGTCTGACAGCCATCTCCTGTTTGTTGGACAAGTCCATCAAAGATAATTTAGCGTTGACTAATTCACGTTGGTTATTTTCCACAATCGCTTTTTCAGCTGCCGTCAACTGCGAAACATCACCATTATGTTTATCATAAATAGTTTTGATTTGGTCCGTCATTTCTCTGGCATTGTCTACGATTTGTTGATTGCGGTCTTTGCCTTTTTGGATTTGCTCGTCTGTCAAACCCAGTTTTTTGCCCAACTCTTCAAGGCGACTATTAGCACTCACTTGCGATTTCTCAATTTCAGCAAAAAGATCAGCAAAAGCTTTTTTGACGTTTTCGACCGCCGGCGTACCTTTTGAATCAAAGTTAACAATAGCTGTATTTGTTTCATCGACTTTTGATTTAAAATTATTTAATTCGGTTTTCGTTTTACCGTCTAGAGTAGTCCCCCATTCTTCAGCTTTTTCCCTTGCATGATCTTTGGCTTTTCCTAGAGCAACTAGACCTCCCGCAAGTAATGCTGCACCAGCTACCAATCCAACTGGCGACATAATAGCGGCCGCTACTCCTGATAATTTTCCGCCTAACAAACCTGCACCACCAGCTGCACCTTCTGCAGATGCCCCAATGTCGCCTATGGTTGTTGCAGCATTTGTCATTCCTGAGATTTTTCCAATCCCAGAACTCAACTTACCAAAAGCACCTATTGTTCCACCAATAACGCTAGTAGCTTTGCCAAAAATGGATAAAGCAGGACCAATTCCCGCTGCGATCAACCCCCACTTGATGATTTGTTGTTGTTGCTCTTTATCAAGCGAGCTAAATTGTTTAGCTAAGTCAGCGATATTCTCAATTAAAGGTTCCCCAGCTTCCAAAACATCTGTCAACGCATCGGCAAGTGGACCACCTAATTCAATAGCGACATCAGTCGCCTTATTTTTGAGGATTTTTAATTTTGATTGTGTTGTTTCGTAGCGTTTTGACGCTTCGTCGGTCAATGCGCTATTTTCTTTCCACGCTTCCGATGACGTTTTAACAGCATCAGAAACTTTGTCAGAAGCCAACCCTAATGATTTAAGCATGTTGGACTGTCTGATACCTGACATACCCAATTCGTCTAAAACGCTTGAGGCACTTTCACCCTCGTTTCCGAGGTTTCCGAGTCCTTTAATAAAGGCTTCTACCGCCTCAATAGGTTTTTCTTTCCACTTGGCCGAAAATTGTTCAGCGGTCATCCCCGCAATTTCAGCAAGTTTATTAAGTTTGTCGCCACCAGTATCTACAGCTTGACCGATTTGCGTGAGGGTTTGACTCATGGCTGTTCCACCAGCCTCGGCCTCGATCCCAACACTACTCATTGCGGTTGCCAAGCCTAAAATTTCTGGTGCTGTCAAACCTGCAAGCTTACCTGATGCCGCCAAACGGTTAGACATTTCGACAACATCTTTTTCGGTAGTGGCAAAATTATTACCTAAGGCTACAACAGATGAGCCAAAACGTGAGTATTCAGCCGACGTCAATCCAAGGATATTACCGATTTTGGCGATGGATGTTGCTGCTTCGTCAGCAGATAGGTTGGTTGACTCCCCCATGTCAATCATGGTTTTGGTAAAAGCTAAGATGTCATTTTGCTTTATACCTAACTGACCAGCTGTTTCAGCGACATGAGCGATTTCGGCAGCGCTTGCTGGCATTTCCTTCGCCATTTGACGGATACCATCAGATAACTTACGATAACCAGCTTCTGACGCGTCTACCGTTTTTCTAACTCCCGCAAAAGCCGACTCATAATCAACGGCCGCTTTAATAGCTAAGCCCGCACCAGCTACCATCGGGGTTGTTAAACCCCTGGTAAAACTACGCCCGACTGATTGGGCACTATCACCAACCGTTTGTAATTTCCCACCGACCGATTGCAGCTTGTCACCAACCCTCGTAAATATACTAGATTGGACAGCAATTTCTTTGCCTAAGCTATTGTATTTGCTTTGTAATTCCGCCACTTTAGATGCTGTCGCGGTCATCGCTGACTGAGCCCCAAGTAATTGAGACTTTTGTTCGGCAGTAGCTTTATTGACATCGCCGATATCTGCTTTTAGTTTGTTATAATGCGCTGTCTGTTTAGATAACAATGACTGATAACCGGTCAAAGATCGCCCAGTTTGGTTATAAATAGCTCTCAAGCCATTTAGCTTGTTCCCACTGCCTTTATAGCTTTTCTCAACAGCCCTCAAGGAGTTGTCCAAGCTTTTCATATGTGTCTTTAGGTTCTTGGTATTGCTTATAAAAGGGGCAATATCCAATGTTGCGGTTGCAACTAAATCACCTATATTGCTAGACATTTATCCTCCTTTCTAGCTAAACAAAAATGGAAATGCTTTATCAAGTGTCGTTTCAACTACTTTTTCTTTGGTAGTGTTTTTGACTTCCATAGCTTCAACCATCAACTCAATGTCAGATATACGCATTTTCTTAATATCCAAAATGGTATAGCCGTTGTTCATTAAGTTTTGTACCCATAAAAGCAAATTTTCTCTAGCTTCTTGCGGGGTTATTCCTTTTTTTCGTCACCCTCTTCATTTTCTTTTTTACCACCTAGTGCATCGATATAAAGATCATTTAAAACCTCAAGCACCTCAACATTCGCCTGTTTTAAATCAGTGACTGTAAATTGACCGGCATACATATCTACAAACATTTGCAAGTAAGCTTCGTTAACTTGGCGGTGTTTTTTAGGATTCACTACATCTTTTTCGTTTTCAAATAATGCTGTTTGTCGCACTTGATGTTCTACCGCTAAGAGATTATCTTCAACGTTAATAAAATCCTTCGAAAATTCTTTTTTAGTCCCGCCGATTTTTAAAGTAATTGCGTACATTTTCCACTCCTATTTAACAAAATAAAAAGGGTAAGCTTTACGCCTACCCAACTGATTAAGCACCCGCAGTCGGAAAGACCATTTTCTTAAAAGCTGCCAAATCAAACTCTGAGTTATCTTCGCGACCGATATACAAGATATCCCCTTCTTCGTCATCTCCACGAGCCACAAAGTTACCAGTGGTTGTATCTGATTTTGGATCAGGAGCGCCATCTTTAGTCTGCATTTCCATGCCCGGTACTGTAAATTTGCCTTTTAACATACCAACCCAAATATATTTCCCGTCGTCCATACGAGTGCGGAAAATACATGCGATGTCGTTAGGTGTGAGGCTCTTATTGTATTTTTCAACTCCGTTAGCGATTTCGATGCCATAAAAATCTTTACGGGCATCAGAATTCAAATCTAGTGTTTCAATCTCTAGTTTTGCTTCTGTGATGCCGGCAGACAATACTACATATGGTCCATCATCTGCAGCAACTGTCACAAGTTCGTTTGTCAACTCTAATTTAGCTGACTTCATTCCGGGGATTTTTTTGGTTTCGGTTACTGTATTCTCTGGTGATACCTTGCCATATTCAAATCCACTAAGTCCAAATTTTACTTTACCCATTTTAGTTTTCCTCTTTATTTTCTAACCAATCAAAAAAGCGATATTTCCTTACGTTTATCAGCAAGTCAATATCACTATCTTTATATCTTGGATTTTCGTTTGCGGTGTACCATTCAAAGCCACCGTTTGTTAATACTTTGTCGATGCGTGCAACAATTTTTTCAGATTGTGACGCTGTCTTGCACCAAAAATTAATGACAATTCTTTTTTCGATGCAAATTGCCCCATCATCAGCGTATTCCTTCGGACTTTCAAAAGTGCCATTAATACGCATAAACGGTGCCAAATTAGCTTTCTTCAGGTCTGTCGGCTTCTCTGGGATATCATAAGTAAAAATACCTTGTTTAAATCCATTACCAAATTTTGACCCCCGAAAGCCATCAAAGAGCTCATTTAGCTCTGTATCGTTGCTTAATAATTTATAAGCATATGTTTCAGCAATCATAAATCAAGTGCCTCTTTTATTTTTTTAGCATAGATTTCTTTGACTTTTGGTGTCATTTGATTGATGGTCTTCTCCTTAAAGTCCTGACTCGGTTGATAGATTGTCCCGTCATCTGGATAACGTGACCGCCAACCTGTTTTAGCCCCATAGCCAATGTTTTTAGAGATGATACCTTCATTTGCACCTTTAAAACCACTTATTGTTGTATCGTTTTTAAGGTGTTCCCCTGCTTCAAAACCATAAACAGGGGTATTTACCTTCAACTGCTTTTCAAACGATTCAGCAGCTTCTGTGACAGCTTCTCGTGCCACTTTAGGAGCTTTAACTTGCAACTTGGTCAAGTTGTTCAAGATTTCGTCTAGTCCTTTTGTCATGCTATTCTCGCCCCCTTGACCATAATCATTTCTTTGTTTGCATAATCAATCTCAATTGCTGTGATTTTATAATCTCTACCCTCAAAATCAATATGCATGGAGTTGTCAAATGGTAATTTAGGCAAATAGCGAATCAAAAAGACTTTTGTGTCAGTCGATGTCACCATATTTTCAATGCTATCGGATTTGCCTGTTTTTTCTCTGAAATCTTTAACAGATGTCTTAGAGACCTCCGCCCAGCAAGTCCAGACATCTTCTCTGATACCTTCTAAGACTTCGCCATCTTCGTTTTGACCGCCAATCAAAGTAAAAAAAGTGATACGCTGATTCATCTTACGTGTTATCATCGTTTTCACCTCGCAATCTTAATTGATGGATAATATTTAAAACACCGTTAGCTAGCGGATAGCGCATACTGTCCGCTGACAAACCACGGTGTTCATACTCTTCTTTGACTTGCTTCATGACTGCCAAGTCGAACTTGGGGTGATTTGCAAAATCTTTGGGGGTTGTCCCTTCTTCTATCGCAAAACACAACTGCTCTTGGACCCCTTCGATGACCATTTTTAAAATATCATCTTCAAAATCATAATCAATCTTACAATAAAGCTTCACTTTTTTTAGGTAATCTGGTGTTACTGCCATGTTTTACCTCGCTTAGTTAACAAGTGCTAATAGTTGGCTTTTAGACATACCACTCGTGTATTTAATGCCTTGGCTATCTAAGTAAGCCTTGATTTCCACAACCGTATTTGCCTCCGTAGGAACAACTACTGGCTCACTACTAGGCTTCGCTGGGTGTGGGTGGGTAAGTGACAAAATAACCAGCTTTTTCGTCAACTTTAGACACGCCAAAGCGTAGAACAGCTTGCAAGTATTGACCATAAATATCGTTATCAGCCCAACGCAAACCTAACTCCTTGCGGTCGGCAAACAATACACCGCGTTTAAAGTCACCAATAAAGGCTGTATTAGCGCCCAAAACATCATCAGACAGTACAAATACAGGTTTGCCAAGTAATACTTTACCTGATGCTGAGGTGATGTCATCTTGTAAGAGATAGCGACCATTGCCATCTTTTAAAGTGTCAAGGGTTTGGTAAAACGATTGAGATACAATCAAGCCGATGTTGTATGCTGGGTCAAATCCTTGGTTAAACAACTCTTTGATGTCATCAAGTTTTGTTACAGTTTTAGCGGTAAACGACTTAAGCACTGTAGCAATAGCATCATTAGTAGTGTTAACTTTCATTTGTGTGATGGATTCTGACACTAGTGACACCAAATCAACATCAGCATCATCGATAGATTCTTGTGATAGTGGGATTGCGCCACGGTACGTTTTAACGCTCCAATCAACGTGTTTAAATTCTGGTTTAGCAAGCGCTGGATTATTTTCGAGCTCTTCAACTGAGATAAGTTTAGCAGTAGCACGCGCTAACACTGGGTATTTACCAGACGCTTTTTTTGCAGGATAAACCGTTGTAAATGGTTTTAAATCGGTAACAGTGTTGATTTCACGAGTTGGAGTGTATAGGATTTCCTCGGATGTGATTGGTTTGGTATCTGTTTTCTTAACACCATCAGTCGTTGGTGTAATCTCGTTAAACGAGATAAGGACATCACGGTCTTCGCCAAATTCTAGTACTTCGTTAGTGATTTTTCCTTTTGAGCGGATAAAATCATTCACCGCTTCGCGATTTGTTTTGACTTCTGGATCAACAACAACTTTATTTTCTGTCATTGGTTTCTCTTCTCCTTTTTCTGCTTCTTTAAATAATTTCAAGTCGTTTTTAATATCTTCAAGTTCAGCTTTTTTAGCTTCAATTTCAGATTTAACGGTACGTGCTTCTTCAAGGTTATCCTCGTTAAGCAATTCTTTGACTTTGTTAGTTTTCTCAACAATTGAGTTGTTGATGTCAACGATTGAGTTTTCTAGTTCTGTGATTTTTTCATCAAACATAATTTCCTCCACTAAAAAAGGCCTAAAGGCCACTTAATATTTCATCTTTTTCAATAGCTAATCTCATCGAGTCGATTTCCGACTTACGTTTTGCATGCCGATTATAAAAGTCATCCACAACCGCTTGTGGTAGCAAACCAGCATTTAAACTGTTAGTTACTTCAAAGGTCATCACTTCATCCGCAAAACCTCTGTTAACGGCTTCTTGGGCAGACATATATGTTTCTTTTTGCATCATAGCCATGATTTCACTAGCATCTAAACCTGTTTTAGACACATAAGCATTAACAATTGCCTTGTCACTAGCTTCAAGCGCATCAGCCATAGATGTTAACTCGTCACTATTGCCACTAGCGCATAAAACTAACGCTTTATGGATCATGATTTGAGCCGTCGGGCTAATGACAACTTTATCCGCCCCCATAATGGAGAAAGATGCTGCAGAAGCTGCCATGCCTGTTATTTCGGCGGTGATGTGCCCTGGATAATTTTTTAAAGCAGTGTAAATGTCACTTCCTACAGTCACAACACCACCATTTGAGTTAACTTCCAAGACAACATCCGACCCGTCATCAGGCAACTGGTCAATGATTTTCTTTGCGCTGGTTGCCTCCATACCAAAATAATCATAGGCCTCCTGATTGTTGTTCGGAATCAGTGGTCCCCTCATCTGGATTCGTTTCATTTTTATCACCTCCTTTCACATCTTGATATTTCTCTTTCTTATCAAGGAAAACATAGTTTAAACTTGATTGGTATCTATCCATATTAGGATCGTCAGATTTTTGTTTTCCAAGTTCTACCAACGCTTGATTTGGAGTGATGATACCATTATTGACAAGCTTGATAACGTCATCTACATTTCGTCCAGTGACCTCCCTTGTGTCAAACTCAAGCATATACTTTTTACGCTCATTTTTGGTAAACACTTTAAGCGTTAAGTCACTAGTAATGGCATCTAAATAAAACGGCAGGTCGTTTGATACATAATCCGCCATGAGTTGTGCAACGGATTGGTTAGGGCTGTTAACACCTAATTTATAGGCAGGCACTCGTAAAGCTTTAGCAATCTGTGCTGTCGAAAAGTTATTACTTGTAATCAACTGCAAAACATTAGTATCAACTTCAAGTGGCGTATATTCTTGAGTAGCATCAAAGATTAAAGGACTGCCACCAGTTGACCCCTCACGCATCTTTTCAAAATCCATGCGGGCCTTTTTGCGGGCTTCTCCATTTAATTGAGCACCTTTAAGTTTGATAATACCACTGGAAAAGCCATCTTTAAAAAACTTTAAAAGTGTATTTGTACCGCTATTTTGTAGAGATATTTCATCATTTAACGACAACAAAGGCGAGCGTCCTAAAATGCCATCATGACTAAAAAATTTCCAGTGTACGACATCGTTTTGATGGCAGTTTATTTCCTTTCCAGTCAATCTATCATTAAATGTGTAGGTAATCTCGTGATTATCTGACTCTTTTACGGTAGTTTCAGACGGTCTGTACATCTGGAATTCAAGCGCTTTACCAGTTTTGGGATCACGTAGCACCCTGGAAAAAGAGTTCCCAGTTAAGATGGCGTTAACTGCCATGGCGAATTTCCACGTCCTAGCAGATGCATTTTTAGTAGCTTTGATATTTAACAGATAATTGATGTCTTTATCGCCGATAATATCCCCGTCTAAATCCTTTTTAATCAAGGGAAAACGAGCAATATCACCAGCAATGATAGAGACAGCTGTTAATACGTCGCTGTTTTTCAAAGCAGAAATACCAGTGTACTGTGGTGATGCACTCCCAGCTAAAACGCTATCTATATAGTCATCGTAGGATATTTTTGATGAATTTAGCGATTGAAAAAAACTCATTGTCTCACCTCCTTTCTATTTTCGGGTACAAAAAAAGCACCCGTAGGTGCTAGTGATATTTAGTTTTTATATGTTTTAGGTAAAAGCTTACTGATCTCGCTTAGGTTATTTGCTATTATCGAAGTTGCGGTATCAGTAATTTCTTTGTCGTACTTATCAGCATTAGAGTATATTTCCAATATTTGGGAAATCATATCTTTACCATTTTCTTTTTCTTGAGTCGTTATTTTTCTTATATATAATTCTGACTCTAGGTCTGTTAAAACAGATTCTGCTTCCTCATAATCAAAGGAATTAGGGTCTTCAGCCATTAAAACCAATTGGTCTAGCAAGTTTGCAAATTCATTTGGTTCTAGCAAAGTTTTCCCATATTGCGCTTTATTTTTTTCAGTAGAAGTTAATTTATCTGAGTTTATAAAAATATCTTTTTCGTCTGAATCATAAAAATAATTGTATTTGGCTAATGCATCATTCATATCAGATATTTCATTTCCGAGCGCAAAGGCAGCAAAAGCGAAAAATACAACCAATAATCCCAACACAACCTCAAGCCAAAAACGCCATTGTTTCCACAATTTCTTTTTCATAATATTTCCTCCTTATGGAAATATTATAACTACTATCATTCAGCCTTGTCTATATAAAACGCAAATAAAATTAACAAAATACCAGTTACCGTAAATCCAACTTCTAAATTAATTCTAAACAATCCGTAAGACAGCAACCCAAAACCAACCAATAACAATATAGTATGGATATAATTTAATAACTTCATCAAAATAAACTTTCCGCCCCCAATATTTTTTCATTTGTCCAATAGCCAGCACCATCAAACGGCTCTAAATAACAGGCTGCATAGGCATCTAAAAGTGCATCAAGCGGGTCAATTTTATTGCTATTTTTATTTTTATCAATCCGCATACCATTTTGATCAACCTTAGTATAAGCGTTGTTAATCGCCATTGTTAACAATTGATTACCGCTATGCTTAATTTTACCTAGTTTGACATCATCTCTAAATTGTTTAGTTGGCATATTTAAAACCATAGTCGTCTGTGGTATTTGCACTAATTGCCATTCTGGATGCCGTTTTTCAATCATTGTTAACATCGAGCCGAATTGATAAGGGTCAAAATAAATTCCTTGTACTTCCCAGTCGTTGATATAAATCATTTCTTCCAACTTCTCCATGACACGTTCGTCATCAATAACACCAGATTCAAGCGTTGTAATCTCGCATTCGCCTTGTCGCTCAAGGTTAGTATAAGAGACACCATCGCGTTTTTCTTTAGCCACTAAACCATACTTAGTAGCGACAAAACTAAAACTATCAGCATACCAATAGTCATCCATCATCACCATCGGACTGATGGAAAATAAATCACTAGCACGCCCGACATCAACACCAATCCAAACTCGGCGCTTGGTTGTGTCAGGCTTATCAATCTTAGCCATCGCCCAACTGGTTTTATCCATGTAAGATTCCTCGCTAGATTGACGCCACATGTTAAAGTTTTTGATTAAGACTTCGTTAACCGTACCTGTTTCAAGAGATACCTTTCGCCGTTTTCGTAGGTAATCCATCAATTTATCACGTAAGCTGTCAACCTCAAGGATTGGATTGGATTTAATCCAGTTTGTTTCTTCCTTGATTTCGGCTTCGTTATCCTGTTCAGCAATAAAAGCAAAATAACTGTCATCAATCACTTTACGATCTAAAATCTTTTCGATGTATGGGTACTCTACTGTGTGCATAGGAGCGTTTAAATCCATCCCTGCCGTTGAGATGATTAATATTAATGGGTTGTCCAACTGCCCTTGACCAGATGCTAACAACTCAAGCATTTCGTTGGTTTTGGATGCTGCAAACTCATCTAAAATCCCAAGATATGGTTCAAATCCATCAACCGCACCAGTATCACGGCTGAGTGCTCGCATATAGGATTCGTCTTTTAGGTTACGCATTTCATCGCGTACAATTTTAGTCGCTTTCCTGATTTCTTCGTTTTGCGACCGCAAGGCATCCAACTGTTTACGTGCCATTTCACGCGCAATATTCGCCTGCGCTCTGTCATTTGCGGTAAAAAATATCTGTCGTGACATCGCTGGATTTTTACCAAATAAAAACTCATATAGCGCAATGCCAGCCACAATAATAGTTTTACCGTTTTTCCTAGCAAGCGAAATCAAAGCCTTTTTATATCGTCTGACATTTTCATTTCCCTTGACCCGCCAACCATACAGACTAGCTAAAATAAATTTTTGAAATTCTGCGAGCGGGTAAGGTTTGCCAGTTTTGACATCAGGTAATATCTCAATAAAATTGATTGGATCAAGTGCTTTTTCAGGGTGATAGACAAAACCAAAATCACTATCACCAATCTTACTTAAATCATCCAGATGCCGTTGGCAAGCTTTAATAACTTTTTGGCTCGCTATTCGTTCGCCGTCAACAATGGATAAAGCATAATAAAAAGCGACATCACGATATCGCTCATCAATATTCGCAAAATCGTATGCCACTTTCTAACCTCCGAATTTATCAAAGATACTTTCTGACTTTTCTTCCTGTTTTGGAATAAACATTTTCATTCGGCTATCAACTGTTAATCCTAATTGACTAGCAGTGCTTCTAATATTGTTACTAGCCTTTTCCAGCGTGATAATCAATGGTGATGGTACAATCATACCTTTTTGCTCATCAAATACCGTATAGCCCGTTTCTGACAGCTTAGAAGACACATCTTTATAGACGGAGTACCACGAGCAATAAGTCTCCAAAATAGCTCTATCCAAATTTCTTATGGGTAGGCTTTGGAGGTCATTTATGACCCTACGATACTCTGCTCTAGCCACCTCGTTCAAGTGTTTCGGAGGTGTAATCTGTAACTTTGTGAGTCCGTCCGAAGCCTTTTCCTGTGCGGTTTCTCGCACTTCTTTTTCTTCTTTTGTTAAATGTTTTTTTGTCGCTTCAACCACCTTTAGTTTACGCCCCATTGACGCTGATCACCTCCTTTCAAAAATTTCAAAAAGGGAATTTTTTGCACGGAAAGGGGCGGCGTTCTCAAAACCCGAACGTTCCTACCCCCGATAAAAAAGATAGGGGGTATATCCGAATAATACATACCCCTATTGCTTATTCAGTGCGGTTTTTGTGCTTAGTATTTTTCCCTCAAAGCTTTAGCATCATTGCAAGCTTTACAGCTAGCTTGTAGGTTGTCAACGTCCAATCGTTTATTCCAATCTTTTTTAACACTAATAATATGATCAGTCATCGTTGCTTCGCCTCCGCACATTGCACAAACATAATCAGCTTTAAGCAAGATAACTTTGCTTGTCTCTCTCCAAGCTTTTGAGTTATAAAACTGTTTGACTTTCCTATCATACTTCCAACGATTGCGATTGTATGATTGATACTCTTCGCTTCTGCTATCGTAGTCAACCATTGTTCGTCTTCCATTTGTCATTGTAATTCTTTTTGGTTTCATCGTTCGCGTCTCCGATTATCATTTACTCATATAGATACTATCGTCTCGCTATCCCTTAAGACCCGCCCAAAGGCATTTGACTTTGGGCGGTTATGCTTTTAGCCTAGCTTCTACTTGTCATGCTTGAGCAAGTATAGTAAAATAAGGATTAGTAGGATATTTTCCATGCGCTCACCTCCTTTCACCTAGCCAACATCACGCTTGCGTGATAGGCTAGAGGTGGAAGAGGTAGCAGGGAAAAGTCACAAATATCATGTGGCTAAAAGCGTAAGAATTTTTACTTGCGCTTTTTTGTTTGCCCCAAAATAAATAGGCGCGTGCTTACTTAACCATAAACAACTTCTCATGGTGTTTACCAGCACCGCCGATCTGAAGGGTGGACTTAGCCGTCTTAAACTCATAGACCGCTTTAAACCTTGGGTCACTGATGTCATAACTTGAGATTAACACAATGTTATTTTTGCTCATCTCATAGGCCCAATCATAAAAAGCAACGCTATCAAAAGTGTCGCCGTCATAGTATTGATAAGTGTTTTCGTACGGTGGATCAAGATAAAAAATAGCACCCTCAATATCCGAGAATGCTTTGTAATCTAAGTTTGTAACTTCCAGTTGTTCCAGTTGTTGCAATTGCTGTAATTGCTGTAGTTGCTGTAGTTGCTGTAATCTTTCGCTCGTGGAAAGCCTACAATCGCGAATATCTGCAAAGAACATCTGGTAAGTCTCAGTATGATGATAACCACTAAAGACATCGTGTTTTTGTATAATCTCAACAGCTAACTGATATTTTAAATCAGCATGCTCTTTACCATAAAGATAGTTTTTGCGTTTATTACCAAACGAATTAATCAAAAGCTTTAGGTTATCATCAACTGTTTTGTTATCTTTATTAACAATATCAATAAACTCATCACGACTAATAATGAGTGTTTTTAAATAATTTCTATCTTGCGAGATAACGCGCTGAAATATATCAGTTATATCTTTATCAATATCATTATACCTGACATCTAACCCTTGCAATAAACACTCAGCAGTGATTGCTCCTCCTCCACCGAAAACATCATAGATAGGTTTTTCCGTGCCAAAATTTTGTTTGATAATTTCAATGATCTTTTTACTTATTTTCTTTTTACTTCCTTGATAAGGCAGGCCTATTGGCTTGCCTTTTCGGATTTTCTTTTCATCAAGCTTTAACATATTCCTCCAAAATAAAAAGCCACCCTTACGGATGACTAGCGTATTAAGTTAGGGCGATACGCGATTCCCTAACCTTTCGAGCCGTGCGCACGTATGCTTACACGCTCTCGTAAAGGAACAGCAGGAATCGAACCTGCACATAGCGTATCGACGTGGACGTCACACGTACTTGCTCAGGGCGCTACCCTCGCCATTTTCCAATCATGGCTCATGTTCCTAAAATAGCGAGTTTGACCAATAAAAACCTTTGCCGTAAATGATATACGCTGATTCAAGCATTGTCGCTTCTCGCTATTTTTAACTGATACTATAATATCATAATAGTTAGTCTAATGCAGTCTAAATTAGTCTAATTAATACTAAAATACTCTTTTTTAGTCTAAAAAAGTCTAAATTAGTCTATTTAAGTTTTTAACAGCCTTACCCTTGATGGTAAAAAACTTAGCTTTACTCATATACAATGCATCACACGCCTCAACATAACTATCATAAGTAAGGTAAGCAGCTATCAAAACTCTACGTTGGTCATTATCCTCAAGCTTAAAGATAATATCCATAATCTCTGTCTTACGTCTATTAAGTTGGTTGATTTGTTTAACGTGCCATTCGCAGTTGTCTATAATCTTAATATTTTTATCCTCTTGCGACATACGGACACCACCCTCAACCCTCATATCCGACCATTGCGGAGACGTGAGTAAAGACGACCGTGTTGCTTCAAGGTCACGTTGTAACTCTTGTATTAATTTCGGTATCGCTCGCAACTCATTTAATAATAGTTCTGCTCTCGTTTGACCTTTACTCACCTTCAACCTCCGTGGTATAATAAGATTGCAATGTTTATTAACACGGAGGCCGGCGAGTGCTGGTCTTTTTTTGCAGCTTAACGCTTGGATAATCCCCGCCGACCGTTAAAGCAGGTTTAGATTTTGTACTTTCATCAGGAGATTTTTCCCTCGTTTCTATAGTTATTTCGGTCTATACCAGCCGAGCCATTGCAGACTCGCTAGGTGCTCACACTGGTCTTCGTCTAGTAAACGAGTCATCAACTGTAATTTTAGGCCTACGCTTAATCTCGGCAATATATTCCGACTCTCGCAATTGGTCAATATCTATAAACGCTTGCTTTTTAGTTAATAACCCCAAACCATACAACTTTTGCTGTACCGATTGCACTGTCCTGTCATTTAATCGATACGCCATCTGCTCAACAGTTAGCTTATCATGATTGTATCTCAAAAAATCAACCTCTCTTGCTGTCCACTTTTTCCGGGAAACTTCCCTGATAGCAAACCTACGGTTTATTTTGTTGACCGTAGACCTCGCAACTTCAAATCGTGTAGCAATCTTACCTGTATCAAGATCGCTATTTGCTAACAAATACTTGATTTCACGCACTGTTCTTTCCGGTAATGGTTTTCCCATTATTTTATCTCCTCCAAACTATACCAAGTGCCGTCAGGGTATAAATCTGCAGCTTCAGCTTTTGTCATTTTTAAAGCATTACCCACGGCTTTTGATAAATCTTCCGCTTTAATTTCCTGCTGATAGTCTCCAACTTCCCCTTTAGCAATGTATGCAATACCATCACTAAATTGCGAGTCAATGACTACGATTCCTAGGTGTTCAGTCATTTATTGCCTCTTCTTCATTCTAACGATCCGTTCTTCCCGACTTTTGATATGACTATCCATTCCTTTTATCATATGTCTGAAGGCGTAAATAAAGATCGCAATACCGATAAAAAAAGTAATAACAATAATCATTGTGACAATAACTAAACTTGTTCCGATACTCATTATTCATCTCCTTATCTGTTCCCTCGACAATATATAAGTGATATACGTTACTACAATTATGTGGACGATTGAATCTTCTGCACTTGGTGCTGTATGCCCGTAAAAAACAGTTTCTAGCTGTGTCCAAATAAAATCTAAGATAATCCAATGGAACATGAACGTTAGTGGTATTGAGAATTTGCCGTTAAAAATTATTTTCATTTATCCCTCCTCCAACAATTCAGGGTTTTCATAAATGTTTCCTATAACTTCATTAGTGTCAAAGTCTGTTATAAGCCACATTAGTTCCGAATTTGAAACAACCATCCAAGAACTACCAATATATTTAATTTCTCCTATATACTCTCTATCAAAGTCATAATAATCACTTTTATAGGTTGCCTTAATAATATCACCCTCAAAAATTTCTACACCATTATTATCTAAAATTCCTGTGGATTGCATTAGTGGTGCATCCTCAAAGTATAGTGTCCGTTCGGGATATAGTGCATTACGATTTACACAAAGCATACTACCAAGCGTATAGACTATACTTTTAACTTCATACATCACTTTAAAATGATTATCCCACGCTCTAAAGTTCGGTATCAATGCTTACCACTCCTTCCCATTTTCTACACGATCGACAAGGCAATCGCCGCAATAAGCTGTTTGATAGATACTGTCATAATCTGCTGTCCCCTCACGATACTTACAGCCACACTGTTCGCATGTTTCAATTTTCATTGTCTACCTCCACCGGCTTAGCAAACTGCCAAGCCCAATCAAAATCTTTCTTGATTTCAGCTTCGGTTAATTGTGCATCCTCATCATCTTTCCATTCGTTGTCAGGTAAACAATCATAGTAAAATATACCATTTATCACTATTTCACCATCTTCTCTACTTAGGTAGGTGATCGTGTTTTTGCTGTTGGGATCAGGAATCTGGACTGTATAAAGCTTCTCTTTTTCAAATGTATAACCATAGATCCATGCGATAGCAAACACCTCTTGATTAGGGTATGTTCCAGCTATTTCACCCTCAAAGTTATACCACTCATCTATGGATTTACTTAAAATACCCTCACTAATATCAAACAAGATAGCGTCAAAGGCTTCAACTACCGAACCTATTGCGTAATCATGTTTAACCTTTTTAATCCAATTCGCTAACTCCCGCGGAATTTCCGGAAGCACTAATACTGGTTTTTCTTGGTTATGTCTTGCAACATTCTCAACATTGGCGACAAATTCATTCGTCTCAAAACCATATTCATTTACCCACAAATCGCCCTCTGAGTACATCTCTTTTTTTACCACTGCCTTTACCCAAACAGTGTCGCCTTTTTTAAATTCTGTCATAATAAATCCTTTCTAAACATTCGATACATGCTCGTTTTTAGACACCTAACTACCTTGCGTGAATAATTTATCCATCTATTATAGTTGTGTCGTTTTTCGTCCTAATCTGTCGGCGATTTAGAACTTAAATTATGTTTTAAGCGTTCCGCCATCTTTCGTTTTTGTTCGTCAGATAATTTTCGCCTATTTTTGACAAAAGGATTGACCGTAAAATCATCCAGATTCGATAACTTAGTACATACCGAAATAACACGACCGTCTTCAATCTCTTTATCAACCGATTCAAAAGCGTCTTCAGTCTTTAAGATTTTAGTAATATGCTTTCTGATATTGCTTTCGAAATACCAAGTATTATCCTGTTCATCGTACCGAATAACCGTCTCACGTTCTTCCGCTAAATACGCCATAATTATTGTCCCCTCTCCAAAATATACGTAGGCGCCTTATCACCAACCTGTAAAAACTGACTCTCATCAGGAGTGATCAAAAATCTGCCATAACCAACCACCTCGATATACAACTCATCTCGGCTAATGGCGCTGATGTACCCAACACCTCCAAATGCTTCAGGCAATTTTGCTACACGTTCGGAAAGGCGTTTATTTTCCTCTCTAAGCTCTTCGTTTGCTCTTGTGGTAGATAGTGCCACCCATAAGCTTAAAATCGTACAGACGATTAATATGGCTTGAATTAGAGGATTTAAATTAAATGGTTTACGTTTCATTTTCTAGCTCCTTATCATCAGCACCTCTCTCAATCTCAATAAATTTTGCATGTTTTAAATTAATATAGATAAATTTATGTTCACTAACCTCAACCCCTAGCAGTTGATTGTTTTCATAACGATATAAAAGTTCATTTTCGAACTCATCAGGCAAATCGTATATTTCAAATCCTGCTTCCAGGTCATCTGCCATTGTTATTTTTACTTTCTTAATCATCATCCACCCCAAACGTATAAAATTCTAGGTTTTCCAAAATTCTTGCTGAAATCAATTTGCCCAAGTCGTTGACCCCTTGGATATATCCGGCTTTTAAATTAGCGTTTTCTTCAGACTGGATTTGATGATTCAAAAATTCTGTCATAAGTCTTACTTCTGCGGAAGAAATCCCTAACCTCATTTCTTACTCCCTTCAAAATCAATATAGTAATAATAGCGATAACTGCCATAGTCGATGACAAGCTCGTCGTTTATATTCCAAAACCGATAATGATGCGGTGCCCACTCAACGTCTTTTTCAACGAGGGCAAAAGCTTCTTCTCGCGTTTGACACTCGCCAATCAATGAGCGAGATTCATCGTTTCCGTGGTATACTTTCATACAATCCCTCTCTCGCTTGCGATTTGTGGCCAATTTTTAGTATTAACCTCAAGGTTAGTCAGCTTATCAAACATCACACGCCTACCATCTACAATTGAGATGTAGTCGTTGACATTTTCAAACAAAACTTGACCGATAACTTTTTTGGGCATTGGTTTTTTACCTCGGATCTTAGCAATTTTAGGAGGTAACCCAAAATCTTGTTTAATGCGCATTGTTGTCATTTTTTTGCCCCATTTCCTCTATTTCTACCTCAATTCTGGGATTGTAGCTATATCTTTTTCGAGCACTGATATCAGATACCTGCCCATCATCCTTAAAAATAAACCCCGACCAACTATCAAGCAGCGCCTTTATGTAATTGTCCGTGTCAGGCTTTTTAGATACTGGCATAGTCTCATTTTCGAGCAGTGGTTGATTTTTTTTGACTTTGGCAATATATTTCGGCGGTTCGATATAAAAGACAATATCCATCTTATAGGCTTTTTTATCATCTACTGGATATAGCAGCAGCTCCTCTGCTAGCAAGTTGCTACACTTCTCTCGCCACGCTTTCATTTTGGGATCCTCATATGTCCCCCACTTGCTAAAACGTGGTCGTGATTGTGGTTTTGGTTCGATTGGTATTGTAAGCTTGGTCATCCAAGAACCCCTCTAAAACCAAGTTGATTGAAAATTTCTTTAGTGTTCTCCTCTAAAAATTCCAATAGAGTTTGGATTTCAGTAATCTCTTTCTTCAACTCTTTTGCTCCATAAGTACTTCTAACAGTGATCTCTCTTTGTTATCTCCTTAGTCAAACAGTTTTGTTTGCAGTGGATAGACATCTGTAATAGGTATATTCAACCTATCGCAATCTCGTGCAATATCCATTTCACTAATTTCAAACTTCACTCTGTTTCTTGTTTTATCGTAGTGCGGATAAGTGTATCCGTCATTTTTTATTTTTTCTTGTATTTCTGTTATTGTTCTGGGCTCTCGTTCTACCCAATCAATCCATTGCAAATTCATAATTAAAATCAAGCCCGCCTTTTATTGTGTGAGAATATGGCTAAGACGGGACTTGCGAAATTCTTACGTTGTCCGACCAATCCCACGATCAGTAACTGCGTAAGAAGGATTTCTCCTTTCTTGTCACGATAATTCTTATCCAAAAGCCGTGACAATCTTTTGGAAGTTGGTTATTTATTTAAAAAAATCGTTTACTTTTTCCATCCCTTTAATTGTCGTAAATTTAATTTCTTTATCATCGAGGAATTTTTTAAATTCTTTAGCTTGATCCATATCAAATATAAATTCGATAGTCGTTTTGTACTTAGTAACCTTAACTGGGGTTTCTATGATTTCCCCTGTTTCTTGGTCAACAGCGACAATATTTTCTTTGGCGTTAGCAACTGCTTGTTTTTGGATTTCTTTTTGGAGTTGAGTTTGGGCTTGTTCCTCAGCTAATCGTCTAGTTTCTAATTCTTGCTTTTGTCGCTCAATTTCTTCAACATCACGATTGATAAGACCGAGAATTTCTGCAAGTGTCGCCCCGTTATCGTATTGACGGATATAACTTGCTGGACCAAGATTGTTTTTGGCGCACAAGTCTGTGATAACTACCATGTCTGCATCTCGTTGATTCTGTTTGTCGATTTCTTGGATAATAATGTTGTCTAGCTTCTCTTGAGTTGCTTTTTTAAAATTGAATGTTGATGTAAAGTCGCTTGCTTTTAGGAAGTCGTCTAAATACTGGTCAAAGACCTGTTTATTCAAATCGGCCTCTTCTGCTTTCTCGTGGAAGTAAGCTCGCACTTTATCTTTTCTAAGGGCCTTTTGATTTTCTTCGTAATCATCAATCTGTTTTTTTAATTCCGAAATTAATCCTGTTAATTTTGAATAAGGACCTTTGTATTGTTTTTCGAACTCTGTATAAGGATTATTAATCCCTTGTTTAATTTCTTTACGCTTATCTTCAAGCTTTTTACTAAGAGCATTAAGTTCAGTTCGTGCTTGTTTAACTTCCTCAATTGTATTGACTTCCAGGTCAAAAGCACTATATTGAGCAACTGCAATCTCAATCCCTTTTTCAAAGGATTCAAAATCGTTGAATTCAACTGTCGCAGGACTGTAATTGATTTCGATGTTATCTAAATAATTAGGTTTTTCTGCTTCTTTTACTGTCATATCTTATCCCTCCACGGTAAACGGCATATCTTCATCTGGAATATCAGCTTGGCTAAACAAATCCGTCTGTTCTTCTGCTTGTGCCTGCATTTCTTGCTTTTGTTGCTCAATCTGCGCTATCTTACGTGCTTTTACTTCTTCTTGGGTTTCTTGTGGAGTTACATCGATTGGTGATGCTTGTTCCATTTCATCTGTCGTATATAGGTCTCCAACATCTTCTGAAAAACTATCTCTGACTGCTGCAACGACAGCAACCTTTTCAATCATTTGACCAGGAGCTTTCTGCCACCAATTCTTGCCAGTCGTGTAAGCAGATAATTCTACCTCACGATAGACTGGACGGCTTCTATCTTTCCGGTAGACTTCACACCAACCACCTATTAGCGTAGCTCCTTTAGGTAGGATGATGCCTTTTTTATTTTGCAACTCGCCGTTTTCGTCTTCGTAGATTACTCCACTTTTAAGGCCGTCATAGTTCGGGTTTTGCTCGGCTCGTTTCATAAAAGCGCCTTTGCTCACAACAATTTGAGCGGGATTGTTTCCGTATTTGATAAAGTGCACTTCTTTGGTAAATGGGTTTAAGTTTCTGTTTTTAACAATGGCAAGCAAGGTTTGTAGCTCTTGCGGGCTAGCTTGATGTTTTGGATCAACAAAGCTTCGTAACGTATTACCGTCAAGTTGTTGCAAATCCGTTAGGTAACTGCCTTTTGTTTGTGTCAATTCATTAGTCATCTTCTTCCCCTTTTTGTATTTTTTAAATTCCAATTCTCACGCTTATAGCGTTCATTTTCCGCTTTTAGTGCTGCGATAATGTCTTGTTGTTTGTTGATAATGTCGCCAAATTCCAGCAACATGCCATGATATTTCTCTCTCCAAAATTTGTTATCATCATAGTGTTCTTTGTTCATAAGCTACCTCAGAAAAGATAGCCGTCGCTGTAGTTTACCTCGTGCATTAAATACTCGCTGCAGCATTCCCAGCAAACTTCTTCCCGCTCGTCGCTTTCAAAGTGATAGCCGCATTCACGGCAGTAATATATTCTTGTCATATTTCAACCTTTCCTCCAATCACGTACCAATCTTGCCACTCCGCAAGTATTTTCAAAAAGCTATTTGTTGGCTGCTCTAGCACTCGTTGACGTTTGTCATCGCTCCAAAACTGACCGTGTTCTTGTTCAAGAGCTTCCAAAATCTCTAATTTAGTCATTTAAAATCTTTTATCCTTTGCATTGTCTGGGTAACTAAAGATATTGTTTTTCGCCCCTTTGGTTAGTCGTGAGACAAACGCTTGATCGTATATTTTTTGCAATTCCTTTACCGAGAAATTGGTGTTGATGATTGTTATCTCTCTGTTATCCAAAATGTTAAACAAAAAACTATACTTCCAATCACCAGTCGACCGTACGCTGTTACCCGTCGTTGACTCTTTTCCCAAGTCATCCAAAATCAAATAGTCACATTCGGTTAGTATCTTAGTCATCCGTTCTTGGTTGTACTTGCTATCTTTTTTATCAAAACTAGCTTTTAGCAAGTGCATTAGTTGGGCTACGGAAATAAACACAACTGATTTTGATTGGTTATATGATTTAAACGTCTCGTTTAGTTGTTTAGCAATTGCTATCGATAAGTGACTCTTACCAACACCAGTGGGTCCTTTTAAAATAGCGTTGCCTTGCATGCCTTTGATATAGTCTCTAACCAATCTTTTGCCGTAATTTAACGCCTTTTGATCTAAATCGTTTTTGACTTCAAAATTAGCAAAACTAGCAACCGCAACTTCTTTGGATAAGATGCTCTCGTTGTAAAACACTTGATAACCTCTGGCCAACATCGATTGATTTTGATAAGCAATGTCAACACTTTGCTTCTTTTTGTCGATACCCTCTTGAGCACAAGCCCAACACAATTCAGCTTGCTTTTCTTCGGGCTTTGTCCGTAAGTAAATTGGTGCATTATGCTTGTCGCAGACTTTCCCAGTATCAACTAATAACCCTGAGCTAATCATGCCTTTAAAAGTCATGGCGCTTCCTAATTTTTTAAAATGCTCACTCATTAAAATTTCCTAAAATCCATAAAACTCATCAGGTTGTTTAAGATCTTCTCTCTCTTTATCTGTCATACCTGTTTGCTTTTTAGCTTCAAAGTTCCGTTGCTCTTCATCCTGTTGCACAACGGTTTTAATGCCATTTTGTGCCCAAGATTTTAAGATAGAGTTGATATAGCCAAAATTTCGCTTACTATTATCTGCTGCACGGTCGATAGCTCGCTTGACTAGGTCGGGTTCTAAACCATCAATATTCATATACCCTTCCAGCCTTTCAACTTGATATCCATCTAACACCCCTATGCGTTGTTGATAGTAGTCAAAAACATTCGATTTTTCAGCAGAAGCAGAACCCTCTATATCTACTTCTGTCTTTATATCTATCTTTATATCTTTCTCTATATCTATATCTCCGTTGCCTGATGTTGCATTAGTGTTGCATTGCAACGCCTTTTGTTCCCTATGCTTGCGAGAACGCCTTGTACTAGCTGTTTCGCTACCAACCATCTCTGGAACTTGCTCAAAAAAATACTCTCTCTCGGAATTTCTTTTTAGCAGACCCTTATTTTCTAGGAAGAGTAAAGTCATCCTAACCGCTTCAATGTCTTCATCAATTAATAAAGAGACTTCTTCTGCTAAATCGTCAGCTAAATCGTCGTAGTAGATTTTTCCTCCGTCTTCTAAGCTAACCAGTAACATTTTTTGATAAATAATTGTGTAAGTGTCACCGCCCGGCATTTTACGAAGTAGCTTCATTTCTTTTGATTTAAAAAAATCTTGTGTTAATTGAATCCAAAAGTATCGCTTGTTTTCTTTAAGTTTTCCCATCTATCCCCCTATCTCCCTTGCATTTCGGATCACCGCTTGATCTAACTTATCTTGTGTGTGTTTAGTTACCAATCCCCACTTGATAAGCAGGTCATATCGTTCTGCTTTTTCGTATAGTTCATCGAACTCACGATTTAAGCGTTGGTTTTCGTTGCGTAGAAAATTATTCTCCGAGAGTAAATCTTGTATCATATCCACTTAGATTCAACCCCTTTTCAAATTCTTTTTTAGCTTTGTCAAACCGTTGCGCTTTGACTTCCCATGGCTCCCATACATATTCCGGCGTCGACTGTTCTCGTGTTTGTTTAAATAGTTTTTCAAAAATTCTCATTGCTATGCTCCTTTTTCGTTGATACCTTTTAGCACGTCGTAGTAAGCGTGACCTGCCGGTATAACATAATTAGCAGGATCAAATTCAATCCATTGCTCTTCGCCGTTTACGATGACCTTGCGCAGGTTCGTTATCCTTGGTGTCCATTTCTTTTTTTCTTTTTTCATGTTATAATCCTCTTGTATGTTTAATTTTGAGTCCGACTGCAATCGGACTTTTTTTCTACTCCGCGTTAGTTTTCGATTTTTTCTAACTCCGAAACGAGATTGACATACGCTTCGTAGCATTTTCCAGACAACTCACTGTCTTTGTACGCCTTTTTAATCAGCTCCTGACCTGTCCCGTAAAAACAACCAACGCGCCACATTTGGTTAGATTTTGTATAGGTAAACCATCTAAAGCTAGACCATGTGTTTTTAAAAACAATGTAATCTTTTGATGACTTAACCCTTGCGTCGCCGTATACCTCTGCGTTGCCGTATACCCTTGCGTCGCTGTATACCTCTGCGTTGCCGTATACCCTTGCGTCGCCGTATACCTCTGCGTCGCCGTATACCTCTGCGTTGCCGTATACCCTTGCGTCGCTGTATACCCTTGCGTTGCCGAATACCTCTGCGTTGCTGTATACCTCTGCGTTGCCGTATACCCTTGCGTCACCGTATACCTCTGCGTTGCTGTATACCTCTGCGTTGCCGTATACCCTTGCGTCACCGTATACCTCTGCGTTGCCGTATACCCTTGCGTCGCCGTATACCCTTGCGTCGCCGTATACCTCTGCGTCGCCGTATACCTCTGCGTTGCCGTATACCCTTGCGTCGCCGTATACCCATGCGTTGCCGTATTGAGACAGATTAGCTCCTTTTTCTACGTAACCACCAAGATCGCCTTCGTCTACAGTCCCAAAACTGATAAATGCTTTGATTCTAAATAGTTTCCTGCCAAACACTTCGATTGTGTCTTCTGCCAATAATTCATATTTTTTAGTCATTTTAGTTTCCTTTTCTTTTTTTCCCCGACACCCGTGACGCTACCAAGACTTTTGTAAAAAATGTATTGGAGAACGCTTCATAAGGAGATTGCTTGATAGCGCCGAGGCTATCGGGGAGAACGTTGGTTATCTAAAGTCGTCTAAACTGATGTCTAGTACATCAGCTATCTTAACAACATCATCAAATCTAAGTGTTTTTTTTACGACCAGTTTTTAAATCAATCAAACTATTCTGATTCAAACCAGCCTCTTTACTCAAGCGATACATCGTCATATTTTTTTCAGCCAATAGTTGTTCAATTTTCTCCCACATATTTTCCTCCTGTTCGGGTATCGTTTTGGTTTCATGGTGTCCTTTCTAGTTTGGTATAATAGTAAATAAAACGAGGTAATTTTATGAAAATCACTGAAATTGACGTCCAAATGTGGACTTTATACGCAACTGTGGTAATTGCCATTTTAGGGTTCATTTTCAATGCCATTTCCCTCTGGCAGACAAAGAAAGCTACCGAAGATATGGCTAAGCCTTATGTCAATTTCTATGTTGATGCAGTATCTGTCAAAGACCGGCAACGCCTATTTGTCATCAAGAACTTTGGTCAATCGCCAGCTTATATCACTAAAATTGAAATCATAGGCGAATTAGATGAGTATAATAACAGGTACAAATTCCAATCCCTTGTAGGTAATATGCTTGCACCAGGGCAAAAACTAACCTCTTCGATGGAAAAATCATATAAAGGTAATGCCTCGGTAAATATTGAATACACTGACCAACATGGGAAAATTTACAAAGATACATTCAAACTAAATCCAAGAATGACAGAAGATTTCCTTTATACTGTCAACGAGTCCAATAAAAATAAAGAAATTTCTACTGCTATCAGACAATCAACCATGGCTTTGCTACGAGATTTACGTTAAAATCCATTACCTACATAAATTTTTAAACTAATTTTTTCCTTGTCGATTGTATTGGCAAGGATTTTATTTTTTATATCAATTGCTTCATTAGCATCTTTTGCGCTTATTTCGTATTTTACTTCTGCTTCTTGCATAGTGTCCTTTCTATGCCACATCATCCAAAAACTTGTTGATAAAGTATTGCTGACCTTTGCCAGTAACTTTTGAAGTCTTGTTAATGCTGATATGACCATCGGCATGCTGGATATTGGTTTCTTTGATTTCAAATAACCCCAACTCCATGCTCTTTTGTGTTGGCATGTTCCAACTAGAACCGCGCTTCTTGATCAAGTAACCTTTTTCTCTCAACCACGCAAACAAGCGATTTGCGCCGATTTTATAGCCGTTTTGGCTGATTAACTTAGCTAGATCACCTACTAAGATAGAGGTGTGACTAGCGCTTACAGCGTCTGCAAAGATAACCTTTGGCTTGTCCGCTTCGATTTGCGCTTCTAGCTTATGAACTTTCTTATCAGCCATTAACAAGGCTCTCGCCATGATTTTTTCAGGGCTGTTGAAATCCTTCTCAACTTGGATAAAGTACTTGCGGACTTGTTTTGATTTATCATTACGTTGAAGCATGGCGATTTCTTTAGCCATGTCGAGTTTCAAAACGTGGTCCTGACTAGGACGGCCTCCTGTACTTTTGCTCAAAAATGAGCTAAAGTCCTGACCTTCTTCAAAACCATATTCAGCCATTCTTGGGAACCAGTCCTTATAAGCTGTTTTAATTTCCAATGCTTTATGTAAATCACGACCCGAAACCACTGGTTCCTGATTGTCGTTTAATGTTACGTTAATTAGTTCTTTCATAAAGTCCTTTCTAATTTGGTTTCCAATATTCTTTCTTCAGCTTCCAATCTCTTTTTATAAAGACCAAGAAACACTTTCTTTAATTCACCATAGACTTCTAAACAATGCTCGAATTCATCATCATCTAAATCCTTAATGATCGAAGCACCCATGACCGCTAAACTAAGATGTCTAATCATGTCTGATACATTTGGCGTGTATAACTTTCGATGCGTATAATTGCTGTATCCATTTTCGTAACGTCTGCGTGTATAAATACCCTGAGACGACTTTAAGCCCGTCCTCAATTCCTTTGCTGATGGTTCATCCGTTTGCTGTGAAGCAAAACTGCGCTTCAACCGTTCTGCGATAATCGGAAAATTAGAATTTATTTCTTCTAATTCTTTATCCCTTATTGCCACGTCTCTAAAATCTTTCTTTTTCCGTGGAAGAGTATTATTAGCAATCGCTTCGGCAATCATTTCTTGTAATTCAGCTTTGCTGATGGTTATTGTGTCTGTATCCTTCATCTCACTTCCTCAAATTCTTCCCAAGGTTCACGGATTCCGAGCAACTTAGAAACTCTGATTTTTAAGTCAGCACTTCCTTTACCATTTTTTAACAAATCTGTAATTGTTCCTTGACTGCGTAAGCCAACCGCTTGTGTCAAGTCAGCTTTTGTCCAATGCTTTTCTTGGAGTCGTTGCTCAACGAGTGCGACCCATTTTTGATGTTGTTGACTCATTTTTTCTCCTCTCACTTTCTATAAAAGTAGTAAAGCGAAATTTTTTGTGAAATTATTGTGTTATTTCTTGACATCATTCAATAAATTTATTAATATTAATGCATAGTAAAAACACCTAAACAAATGCTTGATAACACTACAATTCAACTCGCCAAAGTTTATTTTTTTAGTTTTATCTTTTTGCTTTTTGTTTCGCTTATTTATTCGCTTTACATTCTATATTGTAGTAAATTTATTGTCATAAGTCAATGTTTTTGTAGTAAATTTATTTAATATTTTTTGTAATGCCTTAGAAAGGTTATCAAATCAATGTTTACGGCATACGAAAAAATAAAATATCTTGCAGATAAACAAGGAATATCTTTAAATAAAATTGAAGAAAAACTTGGGTATAGTAGAAATACAATCTATAACATGAGGAAATCAACACCGAATTCTGAACGTATTGCTGAAATCGCAAACTACTTTAACGTCTCAACAGACTATCTCTTGGGACGGACAGATAATCCACGAATTGCAACATCAAACGATAAACCCTCACACGTTGATCTCAAAGAACTCGCAAAAGAAAGCTTTTTCTACGATGGACGACACATGGAAAGCTATGAAATTGACATGATGACAGCATGGCTAGATTCCTACTATAAAAATAAAGATAAGGATTGATGCATATGACCGAAGTCATCTACGTTGATGGCAGAGATACCGGCATTAAAGGAGTCTATAATAAACCTCTTGATGTTGTCTTTGTCGATGTCTATCTTGACGACATTGAAAAGAAAAAAGTGACCTACCACGAACTAGGTCACGTCAATCACACCAAAGTCGATTATAAGTTTAACCGCGAACGATGTGAATTACAAGCAAATCGCAATATGATCCACCACCTTTTAAAAGAGGAACTTGCTCTACTCGATGATCTCGAAAATTTCAACTATTTAAATTTTATGGAAAAGTATAATTTAAAAACCATAGCTGACGAAGTAATGATCAAAGAAGAATTTAAAAACATTATCAGGATGTGAGAAAATGGAGTTGATTTATAAGACAGTCACAAGAGTGAGGATCTGGGTTTTATTTTATCCATAGAAGTTTATAAGGTTTAAACGAAAATCCCACATTATCACTGACAAATGACAGTATAAAAAACCATCGCTGATGAAGTGATGGAGGAATATTTTAATTTTAAAAAATGCTCAAAAGAGTTGATAACTAAAATATGATTTTATATAATGAAGTCATAAGATAAGTAAACGCAGCTCCTGAGAGTAATTCCCCCACCATAAGGGGAGTAACGAAATCAGGAGTTTTTTTATAGCCAATAAATAGGTTTTAATGAAATAGCAATTTTGGTTGACGTGCGACAATGCCTATTTACCAACTAACAAACAAAAAAATCCCTACACTCTCCACCGCCAAGCTTAAGTGTAGGGATAAATCACACAATAAAGACAGGCATTAAAAAGCCCTCTTTATTGTACCCATTTTATCAGAAAAGAGGTACAAAAACAATGATAACAACAAACAAAGTGGCGATTTACGTAAGAGTTAGCACCACTAATCAGGCAGAGGAAGGCTACTCTATTGACGAGCAAAAAGACAAGCTCGCCAGCTACTGCCATATTAAAGACTGGAACATTTACGACATCTACACGGACGGTGGTTTTTCAGGATCTAATACAGACCGACCAGCCTTGGAAAAACTCATTAAAGATGCTAAAAATAAAAAATTCGATACGGTACTAGTCTATAAATTAGATCGCCTGAGCCGTAGTCAAAAAGATACACTGTATCTGATAGAGGATGTCTTTATCGCAAACGACATAGCCTTTTTTAGCTTACAAGAAAATTTTGATACCTCAACTCCTTTTGGTAAGGCGATGATCGGTTTGCTATCCGTATTCGCCCAGTTAGAACGCGAACAAATCAAAGAGCGCATGTCATTAGGCAAGTTAGGTCGTGCTAAATCAGGCAAGTCTATGATGTGGGCTAAAACATCGTATGGCTACGACTATCACAAAGAGACAGGTACAATGACCGTCAACGAACTAGAGGCTATTGTGGTCAAAGAGATATTCCGCTCTTATCTCAAGGGGATGTCTATTACTAAACTAAGAGACAAAATTAATGATAAATACCCTAAAACCCCAGCTTGGAGCTACAGGATAATCAGACAAATTTTGGCTAACCCTGTATACTGCGGCTACAATCAATACAAAGGCCAAGTCTATCCCGGTAACCACGAAGCTATCATCGCCGAGGAGGTTTATAATAAAACGCAGGAAGAGCTCAAGATACGGCAACGTACAGCTGCCGAGAAGTTCAACCCTAGACCGTTCCAAGCCAAGTATATGTTGTCGGGTATTGCTCAATGTGGCTATTGTCACGCGCCACTCACGATTATTATGGGCATGATCAAAAAAGATGGCACCAGATTTGTAAAATACGAATGTAAACAAAGACATCCAAGAAAAACTAAGGGAGTTACAGTCTATAATAATAACGAAAAATGTGACTCGGGATTTTACTACAAAGACGACGTTGAAGTTTATGTGTTAAAAGAGATTAACAAACTACAAAATGACCCTGATTATTTAGATGAATTATTTTCTACCTCCAGCAACGAGACCATTGATCGTGACAACTATGAAAAACAGATAGACGAGTTAACCAAGAAACTTAGCAGATTAAATGACCTGTACATAAATGACCGCATCACACTAGAGGAACTGCAAGATAAATCTGCTAAATTTACTAATATGAGAACCGCTCTTGAAGTTGAACTAGAAAATGACCCTGCACTTAAACAAAAAGAAAGAAAAAGCGCCATGAGAAAGATACTTAGTGCTGAGGATATTTTCTCGATGGATTACGAGGGTCAGAAGACAATGGTTAGAAGCCTTATAAACAAAGTACAAGTCACCGCTGAGGATGTCTTTATTAAATGGAAAATATAAAGAGTTTTACTATCCTTCATCTCAATCAGTGTGAAAGCTTTTACTGATTTTCTTTTAACTTGTTTCAAATAATTTTTCACTTACATAACCTCCATAGATTGATACATTGGTAATAGCATGGCTGCATAAATCATGACAATCATAAGCGCAACCAAGATAAAAATAAAAGGTTGAATCAACTGCATGGCCTTATTCAAACGATAGAAAAATTGCTCCCAAAGCTCTTCTGAGAAGACATCTAACTCCTGACCGAGATGACCTTTGGCATCGCCATATTCAATAATCAAACTTAATTCTTTCAAGAAAAAAGGATAGTCCAAAACCTTTTTGTGAAAAGATTGACCAGACAACAGAGCAGCCTGCATATCACGACCTATACTTGAAAACAGTCGTGATTCCTGTTCCTGCATCAGCGACACAATGCTGGTCATTTCAACTCCTTGTCCCAAAAGATTTCCCCATTCACGCGCATAATAAGCTGTCAGATAAAGCTTGATAATATAACCGATAAAAGGAAAACCACTCAAAAAACGATAGAGTTTAATGGGTTCTGTTTTCTTACCAAAATAAATTGCCAATAAACTAAGACAAAAAAACGTCACTATTGCAACTAAAAATACGAGAGGAAAATGTTCCAAAAGAGCCGTCGCTGCATTGCCTTCTTCTATCTGGGGCAAAAGATAATTTTTAAGGCCAAGCATTATTAGGACCAAAAACAGCAGTAAAATAATCGGATAAGTGGCCACTTCTATTAGCTTTTTCCTCATTAAACTGACCCGTCTCAGGTAGCTTTCAATTTTGGTCATACTCTTTTGGGTGTTACCATGGGTCTCTGCTAAAGATAACTGGGTAACAACTGCCTCTGAGAATCCCAGATTTTTCATCAAAATCGGTAAACCAAAACCATTCAATAGGGTTTCATGCATAATCTGAATTTGTTGATCTGGTACCAATTGACTGCGTTTCAAAAAATCAACTGTTTCAGGCAGATTAAAACCAGAGCTCAAGAGATTATTAAAAAGTTGAATGATTTTAACCTGCTTTTTGGTAGCTAATACTCTCGATTTGGACTTGTTCTTCAGAGAGATGTCCTGATTTAAAAAGCTCAACCAGCTGCTGATTCCATCGGTTTGGAACATGATCTTTGAAATTATCTTTTGCCACATCGATCAATCCACCTCCTCCTATCAACCGTTGGTAGCAAATACCCGCTAAACTATTTTTTACTTCATCCTCCGAAATACCTAGTTCAATCAAGCGATGATAAACTCCTGAAATACTCTTAGCATGAATGGTGGCAAAGACAATGGTTCCTGTCAAACTGGCACGTATTGCAGCTCGTGCCGTTTCTTTATCACGAATTTCACCAATGACCAGGACATCTGGCCGATGCCTCAGAGATAACTTAATCAAACTGTTGTAAGTCATGTTAATATCTTCATTAAGCTGTAGTTGCAAAATCCTATCATCTTTAATTTCAACAGGGTCTTCAATCGAAATAATTTGTTTATCGCTAAACTTTTCTTGAAGAAGTTGGTACATGAGCGTTGTCTTGCCACTCCCAGTAGGTCCCGAAAAAAGATAAAGCCCTCTAGAGTTAATTACCTTCATGATTTCTCGCATACCATCAAACCAATAGTGCAAATTATGACGCCCATCATAAAGCAAGCGAATTACTAAACTTTCGTGACCTCGGTAATCCCCAACAGTAGATAACCGCAATGAAACCAATCCTTCGCCACCAAAATCATAATCACAGGATCCCAATTGACTTCTACGCTTTTCGCCAACAGTCATTCCTGCCACAAATTTAAAGTGACTAATAAGACTAGCCATACGATCATAGCCATAAGTTCCAATAAATCTCCTTTCATCACCAATTCGCATAAACACATCATAGTCATCTTTGCGGGGAATAATATAAATATCCTGAGCTTCACATTCAACCGCCTGAGCAATAATTTCTTTTGCTAAATCTTGAACCATAAAACCTCCTTACTTATTTATTCGTAACCATTTCCCAAAACAAGAAAAAAAACCTTATCTCACGATAAAGTGTCAGAATGCAGGCAAGCTCTTAAATTATCGATATAGTCAGTTTTTGGACAATTTAATAAGAAGATTAAATAAACTGATAGGCTCCCCTTATAGTGGACAGTGAAATAACTAAATTATAGTCAACTGAAACTAGAACAGGACAACAGTGGCTCAATTACCACCTCCATGACCAAGCGAGTTATCACTTGAGAAAACACTTTATAAAAGTTGTGCAAAATAGTGTTGTCTTTTCACCCTATGAAGTAAAGGACGGACATAGTTATGAAAAAAACTAGCCTGTGCAATCTATTATCTGGGCTATCCTGTTTACTGATAGCCTTATCATGTGAATCCGTTAAGGCTAACAGGGTCTTTCTTATTATATCTTTATTAGTGTGTATGGTTTATTTGATAAATGCTAGTTGTCTATTTTTCGGTTGACATATGGACGGTAATTATTATTTTAGAAAGGATTGAAATGAAAACACGCATTCAGGAACTACGAAAGTCGCAGCGGTTGAGTCAGGCTGATTTAGCTGATGCCATGGAAGTTACTATGGAACTTTTTTGCTATAGTCAAAAAAGACTCCATAATCTCCGATGGGAATTTACCCACTACAGAAATTATAGAGCCTTTTTTTGAATTTTTGTGTAAAGTTCCCTTGACATAAAATGTAAAGTATACTATACTATAAATGTAAAGTTAACTATACAATTATATATCATATTGATAGCGGAAGGTAGTTGGATAATGCTTCTTAAACAAACTAAAGATGAAGACTTGGAGAAAAGTGAATTTATTAAAATGTACAGCATCTTATTTACCATATCTTTATTGTTGAGTATCACTCGTTTTATCAGTTGAAGTGTTAAAAATACGATTGCTATTTTTAGAAAGGATTGAAATGAAAACACGCATTCAGGAACTGCGAAAGTCGCAGCGGTTGAGTCAGGCTGATTTAGCTGATGCCATGGAAGTTACACGGCAAACGATTATTTCACTAGAGAAAGGACGCTATAATGCATCACTTGAACTAGCTTATAAATTAGCCAAGTTTTTTGGCTTAAGTATTGAAGATGTCTTTATTTTTGAAGAAGAATAGGAGGAGAAAGTTATGTTGTTGCAAATGATAAAAAATACGGGAAAAAAGAAAACAGAAGAAGCCTATGCTAAGCTGCTAAGGAAACAGACGGTGCTTGGTTTTATCGGTGGTCTTTGTTTGTTTTTGCTATTGCCTATCCTTGAGATGACATCATATCAGCAGGGAATGCTGGTAGGCTTGGCTTTCGGATTATTTATTTTTGCTTGGTCAAGTTACATCACACAAAAAAATCCAAAGAAGCTACACCAAGCTTATATCAAAGCCTATGATGAGCGCAATTTGCTTATTAATAAGCTGACGACTACTTGGACTTTAACCTTTTTGATTATGGTCATGAGCCTTCTAGTTTTTTTGGACGGTCTCTTTGGGATAGGTATTTCCTACCGACTATTATTAGTGAGTCTTATTTATTTTAGTCTATTTTGTATGATAGGAATGAAGGTCCTATTCAATCGCTTTTTATGATAAAATAGTCCTAGTTCATTTTAAGGAGTTTTCATGAAACAGTTTTTCAAAACTTTGGTTTTAATGGTTGGTCTCTTCCTGCTGAGTCAAGTGCCTTCATTAATTATGGGTGGTGTTTTAGCTTATAATCAGTCCTTAGACAATGGGACGTTTGGACTAGTTCAGACGGCGAGCAGTACGTTTATCTTTTTAATAATTGGTGCTTTAGTAGTTCAGATAGCTCAAAAGCGTGATATATTTAGTCCACTTTCTGGTCGTAAAACTAGATCTCTTTGGTTGACCCTTATCATTGCCTACGCTATTATTATGCTGGGAAATAGTCTTTCTTCTTGGGTTCTTAAACTAGAGGGACAGACAGATACGGTTAATCAAGCTGGTTTGTATGATTTGATGAAAATGGTACCAATTCCCCTGTTCTTTGTCATGGTTGTCGTTGTTGCACCTATTACAGAGGAAATTATTTTTCGTGGGTTTGCAGCAAAATATCTCTTTCCAAAAAAAGAATGGTTAGGGTTAATAGCAGGTTCAGTGATTTTTGCACTGGTTCATAACCCAACTAACTTTGGTAGCGCCATTGCTTATGGGTTAATGTCAGCTGCCTTGGCTTTCGTTTACTGGGATACCAAAGACATCAAATATAGTATGGCCATGCATGCTTTTAATAATTTAATAGCATTTGTTAGTATGCTTTTTATAACAATGTAAAGACGCTGAAATAGACTGAGGACAGCCTTAAGGTTAGACAAAATATTTAGCCTGAGGGTGTTTTGTTATAGCATTCAGTCATCGCGATAATGTTGACTACTATCTGTTAAGACAAGCTGGTTGACATTAGTTAAATCTCAGTTAAGTCTTTGATGTTAATCAAGCTAATTGAACTTTGTTGGTAAACATAGGCTAGAGAGTATCTGCAAGGAAATGGTCTTCTAAGGGATATGAAGCTAGCACAGGGACATCTTTTCAAAAGATTCAAGAGGATATGTTCTGTCAAACTTTTTTCAAATGGTTGCCATAGATAGTATCATACAAGAAAAGCGGGTCTACTATTCTAGAAAACCTTTCTAACGAGGAATGTCTTACCTAAAAGGAAGTTCCAGAAGCGTATTTGCCGTGAGTTGAATACAGACAAGATAATTACTGATAAAAAAATTCCAGAGTCAATAAGGACTTTGGAATTTTTTCAATATACTCGATTATTGAACGCTTACGTTTTTACATATTTTTGGCTTTACCGATAGTAGTATCAATAGCTGATACAACACTATGGGTTAGGCCATTTTTTTCTAGATCCATGAGCCCTGCGATAGTAGTTCCGCCAGGGCTGCAAATTTTGTCGATCAAAGCGTGAGGACTATCTTCAGATTCAATAAGGTTTTTAGCACTAGCTATAACCGTTTGTGTGGCGATTTCGAGAGACTGTGCTTTGCTTAGGCCATTTTTGACGCCAGCCTTTGCCATCGCTTCGATGAAGAGATAAATATAGGCGGGACTTGAGCCAGCTAGAGCTGTAAAGGTGTCAAAATCTTTCTCAGCTAGCTCGTAGCTTGTTCCAAAACTATCGACTATTTCTCTAATCGATGCTTTTAGATCTTCATTAACGAGATGATTATAGCTGATCCCAGTTGTACTTTGGAGAATCCTGGCATTCATATTGGGCATGATACGGATGAGAGGTAGGCTAGAGTCAGTCAGTTCAGCTAAGCGATTTAAAGTGACTCCAGCAGCCATGGACATGATAGGTTTTTTGATGTCGAGTTCGCTCAAGACAGATTCAAACAGTTGCGGTTTAATGCCTAGAATGACCAAATCAACTTTGTCAACCAATTCTTGATGAGACAAAGCAGCTTTAAGTCCAAGGTTTTTAGCAATCTCCTGCGAGCGTGTCAATGAAGATCCAGAAATGATAATCTCATGGCCCGTTTGTTTGATGCCAGTGATGATGGCAGAAGCCATTTGACCGACACCGATAAATCCAATTTTCATCATGTGTTCTATTGAGTAGGGATTACGGACTACTCAACCCTTTCTAGTATTTCTTGATTAAATCAACAGTGGAACGGTCAAGTCGCTTCACAATGGCTTGTAGGAAGTTTTGTGCTTCGATAAAGTCATCCATAGCATAAAGCGTTTGATGTGAGTGGATGTAACGGGCGCAGACACCGATGGTTGTTGAAGGGATCCCTTCATTTTTGAGATGCGCAGCACCAGCATCGGTACCTCCTGCGGCTGCGTAATACTGATACTTGATACCAGCTTCTTCAGCGGTTGTCAAAAGAAAATCTCTCATATTTGGTAGCATGATATGACCTGGGTCGTAAAAACGAATTAAGGTACCGTCCCCAAGTTTTCCAGGATTGCCATAAATATCACCAGCAGGAGAACAGTCAACAGCGAAGAAGAGTTCTGGATTAAACTTGGTTGTGGAGACGTGAGCACCGCGAAGACCAACCTCTTCCTGAACGTTGGCGCCAGCGATTAGGGTGTGACCTAGGCTTTCCTTTTTCACGGCCTCTAACATTTCAGGTATCATAAGAATGCTATAGCGATTGTCCCAGGCCTTGCTGATAACGTGTTTTTGATTGGCAGTTAGGATAGTTTCAGATTCGGGAATGATAAGAGAACCAGGGAAAACACCAAAGTTTTCGGCCTCATCTTTGCTGGTAAAGCCTGCATCGAAGACGATATCAGCTGTTTTAGGAAGTGAAGCGCCGTTTGTCCCACGTAAAAAGTGTGGTGGCACAGAGCCTGAAATGACGGGATAACTACGACCGTCAGGTGTGTGTAGGGTGAAGCGTTGTGAACTGACAACGAGCGGGTTCCAGCCACCCAATTCAACCACGCGGAAAGTGCCGTCTTCTTTGATTTCTTTAATCATGAAGCCGACTTCATCCATGTGACCAGCTACCATGACGCGCGGAGCGTTAGCATCCTCATGATGTCGAATGCCAAAAATCCCTCCAAGTCCATCAGTTTGAACCTCATCCACCAAAGGTGTGATTTTCTCACGAAGATAATCACGGACAGGTTGTTCAAAACCTGAGGTGCCTTTGAGTTCGGTTACTTCTTTGATTTTATTAAATAAATCAGTCATATTAGTTCAGTCTCCTCATCTGTATAAGTCTTACTAGCATTTTACCACTTTTAGTGATAAATGAAAAAGTGTGGGAGTGAGGAACTGACGCTTCGCCTATTTTGACTATAGAAAAAAGCCTGAGATAAGCTATAAGCTATCTCAGGCTTTCTATCATTTAATTACAGTTTAACGATATTTGCTGCTTGAGGGCCGCGTTGACCATCTTGAACATCAAATGAAACTTTTTGACCGTCTTCAAGTGATTTGAAACCATCAGCTTGAATTTGTGAAAAGTGTGCGAAAACGTCTTGACCTTCTTCAGTTGAGATAAAACCAAAACCTTTTTCAGCATTAAACCATTTTACAGTACCTTGTGCCATAATGAGTTACTTCCTTCCTTTTATGATGCGTAAATAAAAGGAGATGAAAATGTGAAACATGATAACTCTGACATTTAATTACTTATCCATCATAACCTTTATAAGTGAGAAAGTCAATGCTAAACATGATTATTCTAAAAATAATAGTAAAAACTGTCTTGCTCTTGTTTTCTTGTGGTAAAATAAGGCTTATGAAGAATAAAAAAATAAGTATTTTGGGTGGGGCCTTACTTGGTTTGGGTCTCACAGCCCTTGCTGCTCAGCTGGCTTATAAGATTGGTGAGGCACAAAAAGCTCGTCGTATGACAGATATTCGTGCTTATTTTAGCCAATTTGGAGACATTCAGGTTGTTTACATTAATGAATTCGAAGACAGCAATGAAACAACTGGAGGTGTTGTTTTAACAGATGGTCGCCAGTTTGATTTCGTTTATGAGCAAGGTGAGATTATTGCACAGGAGGTTGTGGCATGATTAAGGCATTATCTTACGAGCAAATAACCAAGCAGATAGAGTCAGGTCAAAAAACTGTTTTTCTGTTTACTGCTGATTGGTGCGGGGATTGTCAGTACCTATACCCCCTGTTAGAGGATATTGAGACTGAACATAGTGACTTTACTTTTATCCAGATAGACCGTGATAACTTTATGGATTTGGCCCAAAAATGGGATATTTTTGGGATTCCGAGTTTGGTTGTCTTTGAAAACGGTCAAGAAATTGGTCGTTTCGTGGATAAGAATCGTAAAACTAAAGAAGAGATTAATGCATTTTTGAAAGGACTGTAAGAAAAATGATTTACACTTATAATAAAGATCATGTTGGCGATGTGCTCATGGTTATTGTCAAAGAAGATAAGGGTAAAAAAGCAGCGGTTGAGCGTAAAGGCAAGCTGGCTCGCGTTTTCCTTGAAGAATCTGGAGAAACTGTTGCTTGGAACATTTTTGAAGCGTCCAGCTTGGTTAAGATTGATGGACGCGGCCAGGTCTTTTTGACTGAGGAGCAGGTAGCTGTTTTAAATGCTGAATTAGCCAAAGAAGGATTTTCAGAAAAACTTATCGCAGATAACACCCCAAAATTTGTGGTTGGGCAAATTGTCGAAATGATGGCCCATCCAGATAGTGATCACCTCAACATTTGTCAAGTGCAGGTAGCTGAAGATGCTATCGTGCAAATCGTAGCTGGTGCGCCTAATGCGGCTGTCGGGCTTAAAACGATTGTTGCTTTGCCAGGGGCTATGATGCCAAGTGGGAGTTTGATTTTCCCAGGTAAACTACGCGGTGAGGAAAGCTTTGGAATGATGTGTAGCCCACGAGAACTAGCATTGCCAAATGCCCCCCAAGTTCGTGGCATTATCGAATTAGATGACACTGCAAAGGTTGGCGAAGCGTTTGATGTAGAGAAGCATTGGCAAGTATAATGGAAAAGAACTGGGAGCCCAGTTCTTTTTGTGTTGCGTCAATAATCTTCTTTTTTCAACCAGATATAGATAAATTGAAGAAAGTTGATGTCTTTGTAAGATTTAAGATTGGAGACTGAAAAAGGTGCGAAGTACAGCTGATTTTCTAGATTGAGGTGAATCATAGCTGATAATTCTTTTATGCTGTAGACTGTTTTTTGAGCAAATTATTGGCTGTCAAAGGATTTTTCAAAAACTTGTTTGAGAGCGTTGTCAGTGGCATTGGTAAGTCCCTCCTTTTCCGACGTCGTTGTTTTTGATTATGGTAAGTTGGTCATCAGTTTTTAACGGCCAATGAAAAGTTTTTAAATCTATCAGGAACAATAGACCCCATGACATTATGGTAGCAGATAAGGGCAGAGGATTAAACAGTTGAACTTTCTGAGATATCTAAGCTAACTTTAATTTGGCTAATGTTTGAATGAACGTTAGCAAGTAACATATCAGTATTATGGCCAATAGCAGTTATCGTATTTGTCTGCGCTAGAAATTGGCAGTTGAGACCAAAAGCAGCACTGAGCACTAAGCTACGTAGTTTTTTCAGATAGCTACGTTAGATCAAAAATAAACTAATGCTGAATTTTTCTCCAAGTTTGTACCAATAATTGAGAATAAAACTCTAAATCTACCATAATATCTCCTTTTTCTTTAGCTTGCCAAAAAATTCCCGAATAAATAGTTAGGAGGAAATCTTATGTATAATAAAACTATTTTAATCGGTCGTTTGGTGGCAACACCAGAGGTGGTGAAAACTCCCAATGATAAATCTGTTGCGCGTGTTACCGTTGCAGTCAATCGTCGTTTTAAGGGTAAGGATGGTGAACGTGAAGCAGACTTTATCAATGTGGTCTTTTGGGGACGTTTGGCAGAAACTTTAGCCTCTTATGGTACTAAGGGCAGTTTGATTTCATTGGATGGTGAGCTGCGTACGCGTTCTTATGAAAAAGATGGGCAAAGGCACTATATGACAGAAGTCTTGGGACAATCGTTCCAATTACTCGAAAGTCGTGCCCAACGTGCCATGCGTGAAAACAATGTGGCAGCGGATCTGGCTGACCTTGTCCTTGAGGAAGAGGAGTTGCCGTTTTGATGAATCAATACAACCTAATGATATAGTTGTTGATTTTAAACTAGTCGTTAACACATTTGGAGATATTAGCTAATGCTAAAATCGAAAAAATCTAATTTTTATTAAAAATATATTGACAGAATATTCTATAAATGATAATATACACCTATTAATGATTAAGGAGGAAAACTGATGGAAATTCATGAAACTGATGTTGTCATTTCAGAAGTAGAAATTAACATCTGCGTTGTCAACAAGTAGTCTCGTTTCAGTCTAGGGTAAGTTCCTAGACTTTTTTGTAAATATTTGTAGGAGATTATAATGAGTTATTTTAGGTTGAAAAAAGAGTTAAACTGGTCATTTAAGGGAGGGGAGATTATTGTTTATGAAGGGAATCGAGAACTTCAATTGGCGATTAGTACAGATAACAATACAAAAGTATTTCAATTTTTAGACTTTCTGTCAGAGTTTAAAGATCGCCAAGACATAGAAAACTATTCTGAGTTATCTAGTATTGAGAAACAAGATATTCTCAATTATTTACTAGATAAACATTTTCTACAACGATTTGACAATCCTATCAATTTGAATCGATCTGATTTATTTTTAAATAGTTTTCCTGACACTGACTTTCGAGAGTTTAACTGTTATAGAAAATCTGTCAAAATAGTGATATTAGGCTTGGGGACAGTAGGAAGCCATATTCTAGATGTTTTAATTAGAATGGGATTCCAGCAATTTATTCTAATTGATGGTGATAAAGTAGAGGAGAAAAACCTAGGGGCTCAAGCTTATTTTACAACTGACATTGGAATGTATAAAGTAGACGCTTTAAAGGAGCGTTATACAAATCTTGCTCAGATAGTAACCTCCTCTACCTACGTTAGTTCTTTATCTCAGCTATCTGCTCTAGCTGGGGAATTAGGGTCACAAGATATCATTATTAATGCCGCGGATGATTACACCTTAATGTATAACCTAGCGCAATCAATTATGCAAAAGCAGCTTCCTTGCCCGGTTATCGAATCAGGATATGGCCCTCTACTCCAAACAGCTTATGTCATCAATTCTTATGATTCAGCTAAATTAATGTGCGATTATATCCAAAAGAGCTTAGAAGATACTAGGAAGCATATTAATGAAAATAGCGGTAGTGTTTTAAATGGTTACATGTCAGCTTTTATGGTGGGACAACTAATTCTTGCCCCTTTTGTTAGTCAAAACATGACAGTCGCCGAATATAACTTTTATAATAATCACTTACTTTGGAAAGAAAGTCTAAGAGGGAAATAGATGTTTTTTTATTTAAAGAGAAGATATAAAGAAAACTTGCTTTTATTAGCCGTTATTATAGTCTCAATTATTTTAAAATTAAGGTCAGCATTTTTGACAGCTGAGGCTTTTAATAGCTTGTTAGCTGGAGAAACCGATAGTTTTCTTTCTAAAGTTATTCTGTGTGCTAGTCTATATTTTGGCTATGTTGTATTATTTGCCTTTCAAACTTGGTATGATGTGTTTGTTAGACAAAAAATGATTGGAGATATTCGTAGCGACATATCGTCCAGCTATGCGATGTACCGGCCCAACCAATCTTCCGAATATACCAGTGGTAAGATGGTTTCATGGTTAACAACTGATAGTGATCGAATTAGCAATGAGGGCTTTAAGAGGTTATACACGATCGTGGAAGCGATTATTGAAGTGTTATTATCTGTTTTTGCACTAGCCTTCCTCAACTGGAAATTAATGCTAGTTATTGTAGCCCTCGCTATTATCAACCTTATTTTACCTAAACTAGCAGATAAAAAATTGGCTTCTGTCTTTGGAAAACTAACGCTGAGTCAAGAAAATTTTACAGCTAGTATCGCCAATCTTTATAATGGTTTTACTTGTCTCTTCTCACTCAATAAACAAGATTTTTTGGTTTCCAAATCAGATAAAGAAATTCAAAGTATTCAAAAATCTGAAATTGATAGTTATAAAATTGTTGGTGTGGCAACCTTTTTAGCAGCATTTGGTAATGTTTTAGGACAAATTGGAAGTTTAATGATTTCAGGTATTTTTGTCGCACAAAAAATGTTAACATTTGGTGATATTCTTTCTGTTTCAAATATTAGTGTTAATATTTTCAATGGTGTTAGCAACCTCTCTTCCAATATTATAGAAATCAAAGCAGCCTTCCCTATTTTTGAAAAGCATCAAAAATTCTTTAATGCCAGCAAAGAAGAACAGCTGAATGACAATATGAAACTGAAAAATGTTCGCTTAAATACTAAGTTAGAGTTGAATAGGGTTAATCTGACCTTAGGCAATAATGAGATACTTTCTAACGCTAGCTATATGTTTAAAAAAGGTAAAAAATATTGTATCGTTGGACCTAGTGGTACAGGAAAGTCAACCCTTTTAAAATTGCTAACTGGTAGTTTAAACTATGATTCAGGAACGATAGAACTTGATGGTCAGGTGTTGAAATCCATAAATGGTAGTAGCTTACGCTCTCAAATAACCTATGTTGAGCAAACGCCTTATATTTTCAATGGAACCATACGTGAAAACATTACTTTAAATAATGATTTTTCTGATGAGGAAATAGAATCAGTGATTCAAAAAGTTTGTCTAACTAATGAAATCAATCAACTAACCAAAGGATTAGATACCTTAATTGGTGAAGGAGCGTTAGATTTATCTGGTGGGCAAAAACAACGCATTTCACTAGCAAGGGCTATTCTCAATGGTAGTCAATTCTTATTATTGGATGAAAGTACTTCAAGCTTAAATGCAGCTTTAGCCCAGTCAATTGAAAAAGAACTTCTTTCTGATGATACCTATTCCCTTATTGTTATTACACATCATCTTTCAGAGGAAATGAAGCCTTATTTTGACGATATTATTAGCTTGGAAAATGGCAAGCTGGTATCTCAAGCAACCACTTGATAGATTCCTATGTTAAAAAAAGAAATAGGTATTATACCCACAACTAAAACATTAAATAGAGAGACTAGATTGGACCTTTATCTAGTCTTTTTTGATGACAATCGTCACTGGTAAGCCTTTTCAAAAAATGCTAAACTGCTAAAAAGGAGGTATTTATGGTCAAGATTATTTTTAGCGATATTGATGGAACGTTGATTAATGATCAATTACAGGTAACGCAGCGCACTCGAGATGCGATTGTGTCTGCTGTCGAAAATGGTAATCTTTTTGTTCCTGTTTCAGCCCGAATGCCTGAAGCCATTAAACCAATTATTCGAGACTTCTTACCAAAAACACCAATCATTTCTTACAATGGTGCCTATATTCAAGATGAAAATGGTCAAGAGATTGCTTCTTCACCGATGGTAACCGATATGGGAATCACTATTTGTCGGTATTTAGAAAAAGAGCATCCAGGTATTGCTTGGAATGTTTATAGTGGTGAAAAGTGGTTATCACAAGATCGTTCCAATAAATGGATTTCTAGGGAAGAAGATGTTGTGGGTATCTCTTCTCAAGAGGCGGCACTTGATGATTTGAACTCACTTAGGGAGATTCATAAATTATTATTGATGGGAGAACCGGAAGAGATTTTAGCAGTCGAGGCAGTTCTGAAACAAGGCTATTCAGACCTTTCTATTTCAAAATCTTACCCTTATTATTTAGAAATTATGGCAGCGGGAATTCAGAAAGGACGAGCGGTTGCTCGCTTGGCTGCTCACTATGACGCCAATCTTCAAGAGGCATATGCTTTTGGGGATAATTTCAATGATCTTGACATGTTAGAGGCGGTAGGTAATGGCTATGTCATGGCAAATGGGCCAGAGGCGGTTAAGCAGGCTATTGGAAATGTTGCAGCAGATAACAATAGTGATGGGATAGCTGAAGTTTTGGAAAATATTTTATAGGGGTAAGAACTAATACTACCCCTTTTTATGCTTCTCAAAAAATGCTATAATTTTCACAAAAATACCAAAACGTGATAGGAGTAAGATGCGATCACTCAGAAACATAATCGGCCTTTTAATCCTCTTGATGCTTACTGTATTAGTCTCTGTCATTTATATTAATCAGCAGATTGAAACAACAGTGGCGAACCGTTTGAGAGTCGGAACGACTTATATGACTATGAATAATCCTTTTTATGAAGTGATTAATGCGGAAATTGAAAAAGAAATTACTGAACAAGGTGGTGCTGTCTTCACAAGAGACCCTGCCCTAAGTAGTAAGAAACAAGTTGAGCAGATTCAGTATTTTATTGATCAAGAAATGGATGTCATTATCCTGAATCCTGTCAAAAGTGATGATGTAGCCATTAAGCGGATGGTTCAAAAAGCTGAAAAATCTGGTATCAAGGTTATCGTTGTTGACAGCCAGCTATCTGATAAGGTAGCTGTCACGTCAACAATCGTGTCAGACAATTATCAGGCAGGCGCTTTACTGGCAGAAGATTTAAAATCTCGAAAAGATAAAGCAGATATCTTAATTTTAGAGCATCGAGATGCAGTGTCAGGAAATCAGCGAATTAAGGGCTTTACGGATAACATTGCTTCTGACAAACGCTTTAGGATTGTTTCAAAAGAAGAAAGTCTCGGACAGACGGAAGTTGCCATGCCAGTCGTTGAACGTGTGTTACAATCTGGAAAATCCTTTGATGTGGTGATGGCATTAAATGACCTTGCGGCGATCGGAGCTGTTGCAGCCTTGGATAAAAATGATATCGAAAAGTCAGTTCTTATCTATGGTGTTGATGGAGCTCCTGATATGAAAAATTTACTGGCAACGACAGATGATGTTACAGCCACGGTAGCCCAGTCTCCGTTGGCTATGGGGCATAAGGCTGCTCAACTAGCCTTGATGATTTCAAAAGGAAAAACAGTTGATTCCAAGGTTGTTATTCCTGTGACATTGATTACCAAAAAATCAATAGGTAACTATGATTTAAGAGGGTGGCAGTAGTGAGACGATTGAAGTTAGTTCAAATTAGCAAGTATCTCCTTGTCTTTATCAATTTTATGGCCGTTATTTTCTATGCCTCTGTCTATCTTTTTTCCACACAGATCATCATTAATCAAGGTGATAGTCATGCTTTGTTGGAACAGATGGAGAGTATCCCATACAGACCAGATTTTATCTTTATATCAGCAATATCTTTATTTTTTGTTTTGATGGGGTTGATTTTTTACAGGGATTATTTAAGAACTCAGAAGCCAACTGACTTTTGGGATAAGTGGGTAGCTTGTGAATTGCTGGTAACCTTGTTTTTACTGGTCAGTTTGCAGTTTTCCTATAATGGCTTTCTATTATTGGTTTTTGCGGATGTCTTCTATCATTCCAGAGACATGTATACCCTGCTAGAGAAGCGATATTGGCTTGTCTTTATCCTATTAAGTTTTGGTCTTCTCTTGGTGACTGATGTCAATGTTTTATCGACCATTATGCCTTTACCGGCTATTGACACGTACATTAGTTTTTTACCTGTTTATTTAAGGATTTCATTGATTTTCATTAAAAATTTACTAACGTCTTTAAATCTGATTGTCTTTATTATTTCCTTAATTTCCTACATTATGTTTGCCATCAGTGAAAAGCATAATCTGGAAGAGGAGGTTCGTATGGTTTCTCAGGTTAATGCTGAGTTAAATAGCTATGTGGCTTTGACAGAAAAAATCACAGAAGATAGGGAGCGAAAACGTATTTCTCGTGAGATTCACGATACGCTCGGTCATGCGCTGACGGGTATTTCTGCAGGGATTGATGCTGTTAGAGTTTTGATTGATATTAATCCTAGTAAGGCTAAGGAACAACTAAGCAGTGTGTCGGAGGTTGTTAGGGAGGGGATAGTTGATGTAAGGCGATCCTTGAACAAATTACGTCCTGATGCTTTAGAAGGTCGTACGCTCAAAGATGCCTTAGGGAAGGTTATCAAAGAGTATCAAGAGGTCTCTCGGATTGATATTGCATTTTCCTATGAATGGGAGACCATCGATTTGAGCGTTGCTGTAGAGGATATTATTTTCCGAGTAGTGCAAGAATCCATAACCAATTCTGTTCGGCATGGCCATGCCAGCAAGGTGATCATCCATCTCTACGAAGAAGAGGATTTTGTGATGTGCATTCAAGATAATGGTGTTGGAGCTGATGAGATTACATTTGGTTATGGCTTGATGCAGATGCGGGAACGTCTGGCTATTATTGGTGGTCGGATTGCTTTTAATGGAAATGATGGTTTTAAGACAATCATTCATATTCCCAAAGGATAAGGAGTTACTATGATTAAGGTAATGATTGCAGACGATCAAGAGCTAATTAGAGAATCTTTAAAGATTGTGCTATCTGCTCATGAAGATATTAACGTTGTGGCTTCGGTGGCAGATGGCTTTGAAGTGTTGGAGAAGATTAACAAAGAGCTTCCTGATGTTATTCTAATGGATATTCGTATGCCAAAGATGGACGGAGTCATCTGTACTAAAGAAGTTAAAAGACAGTTTCCTAATGTAAAAATTATCATTTTAACGACTTTTGACGATGATGAATTTATCTTTTCTGCGCTTAAATACGGTGCTTCAGGTTATCTTTTAAAAGGTGTTTCTATGGATGACCTATATCAAGCCATTCAAACGGTTCATAATGGTGGCGCTATGATTAATCCTGATATCGCTACTAAGGTGTTTAAAGCCTTCTCTCAAATGCCTCAGCAGGAGAACACGATACAAGTCGATGAAACAGAGCTTTCGAATTTGTCAAAAGCAGAATGGCGGATTATCCAACAAATTGGCTTTGGTTTATCGAATAAAGAAATTGCGCAAAAGTTATTTCTTTCAGAAGGTACAGTGAGAAATTATTTATCAAATGTCTTATCTAAGTTGGCGCTACGTGATCGTACCCAATTGGCTATCTGGGCGGTGCAAACAGGTGTAACTACTAGACAGTTGGAGAATTTAGATGACTAGGAGAAGACGGATAAATCTGGCAGTGATTTTTGTAATCACATTACCCTGCTTGTTTTTACTGTTGTCATGGATGGAGCGTCCAAGAAAGGTTACGCTACATTTAGGAATCCATGAAGGGTCGAGTTGGGATGTTCCACAAGGACAGAATAATCGTGTTTTGGATGATATTATCAAACGGTTTGAAAAGGCTCATCCAGGTGTCGATGTTGTTTATGAAAGCGGTATTCGAAAATCAGATTATTCTGATTGGTTATCTGGAAAAGTTGCAGCTGGTCAGCAGCCAGATGTTTTTATGATTCCTGAAAATGATTTTAACCTTTTAACGTCTATAGGTTCTTTGAAGAGCCTAGACGCTTTAGTGAAACAAGACATTAATACAAATGATTTCTACAATGTTTCTTATCAAGCAGGACAGTATCATGATAAGCAATTCGCCCTTCCTTTTGAGAGTAATCCTATTATGATGTGTATTAATAAGGACCTCTTGAAGAAAAGTGGTTTTGAGGTTCCTGATGCCGACTGGTCTATTTCTGATTTTTATAAGATAGCAAGGTCAGCAACTAAGGACACAGATAGTGATGGGCAATTGGACCAGTTTGGTATCGTGGGTTACAATTGGAAAAATGCGATGGCTGCCTATAGTAATCAGATGTTTTCTGAAGATGGTAGTCAGATTCATTTGAATACTAATAAGACAAAAAGTGCGATGGATTTAATGATGAAATTGGATGCTTTATCTGGAACACAAGAGGTTACATCACAAGATTTTGACCAAGGAAAGGTTATTTTTCGACCGATGACGATGGCAGAATATCGCACTTATAAGCCCTACCCCTATCATATCGCCAAATATTCAACATTTGAATGGACCTGTGTCCCCATGCCGAGTGCTGATAAAGATGTTAAAGCCACGCAAGTTGATAGCTCACTTTTTGCCCTATCTTCTCAAACCAAGCATACGAGATTAGCTTGGGAACTCTTAAAAATACTGACTTATGACGAGCATTCTCAACAAGAACTCGTCAAGCAGTCTCAAGGAATATCGGTTCTAAAGGATGTTATGGCTTCAGAAGATACGAGTGATATTTTACAAGAGGATAATTTTGGTACTGATTCATTAAGAGTTTCAACAGTCGATCACATGATGACAGATGGGTTTAATCAACCCAAGTTTAAACGCTTCAATACTGTTTATGAAGAAGCGGACTATCTCTTAACCAAATCCTTGTTAGAAGAAACCGTAGACACTGATTTAGCTATTATTGAGAAGAAATTACTACAACGTTTAAGATAGGTAAGACATCATTAGAGTTATTCTAATGGTGTTTTTGAGTACACTTGCGACTGATATGACAAATGTCATTTTTTATGATGACAATCGTCCACGAAGAATCATGACATCTGGCAATTAAAAACCGCTTTCAAAAGTTTTAAAATGAAAGAAGAAAAAAGGAGACGAAAGCTATGAAATACTTAATTCTTGTCAGCCATGGTGGATTTGCAGAAGGTTTGAAAACCTCCTTAGCGATGTTTGCCGAAGATAAAATCGATCACGTTATCGCGGTTGGTCTAAAAAATGGCTCTTCGGTTGATGATTTTGCGAAAGACTTTCATCAAGCAGTTGATCATCTTACCACAGATGATCAGGTAGTTGTTCTTGCAGACATTGTTGGTGGAAGCCCCCTAACGACAGCATTAGGTGTTTTAGAAGAAAAAGAATTACTCCAAACAGCGACTGTTCTGGGAGGAATGAACCTACCTATGGCAGTTACATCTGTCGTCATGAAAGATTCCCTTGAGGGGGATGATTTTGTAGCAGCTGTTTTGCCAGAGGCACAGACAGCTTTGCAGGAATTCAAAGTTGCTACAACTTCCACTAATGACGAAGAAGATGATGATATTTGATAGTCAGTTGACTGTTTTGTAATATGATGAAAAAAATGCTTAGACTCGTTTGGTCTATTTTTGAAGATAAAAAGAAAAGAGGAAAATATTATGTCAGTTTCATTTGTACGTATTGATGACCGTATGATTCATGGTCAAACCGTAACCCGCTGGGCCAAAGAATATCCTTGTGATGGTCTCATTGCCGTTAATGATGCAGCAGCAGCTAATAAAGTTCTGACACAAGCTTATAAAGGTGCTTCTGATAAGAAAACATTTGTCTGGACAGTTGATGCTTTTGGTCAAAAATCGCAAAAAGTTTTGGATTCAGATACACGTTATTTTGTGATTACAAAAAATCCATTAGACATGAAAAAACTACTAGTAGATCAAGGGTTTGTTCCAGGAGATGTTAAAGAAATTATCGTTGGTCCAGCTAATGATCGTCCAGGAGCTATCAAACTTGGTAATAACCAATCGATTACTCCAGAAGAAGCAGCAGCAATAGAAGAAATTGAAAAAGCAGGCTATCGTGTAAAATTCCAACTGCTACCAGATGTCTCTATTGGGTATTGGTCAGATTTTAGAAGTAAATTCGGTTATTAATGATTTTAAGAAGGAGATAAACGATGACAATATCATGGTTTCAAGCTGCCTTACTTGGGCTATTTGCTAGTCTAGCATCTATGCCAGGGATGGGTGGTTCAAGTATTGGTAACTACACACTCGGTCGTCCCCTAGTTGGAGGACTTGTCTGCGGTCTCATTTTGGGAGACTTGAAATTGGGGATTGTTTGTGGCGTAGCGATGCAGTTGGTTTATATCGCCTTGGTAACGCCAGGTGGTACGGTATCTGCTGACGTGCGTGCGGTGTCTTATATCGGTATCCCACTCGCTATGGTAGCTATTACCGCACAAGGTATTTCTGCTAGCTCAGGTGAGGCTGCTGACCTCGCCAAATCAATGGGAACTCTTGTAGGAACGATTGGTACCGTTCTTTTCTATGGTACAGCAACGATGAACTTGGCTTGGCAACATATTGGTTGGAAGGCTGTTGAAGAAGGAAACTTCAAAAAACTTTACATGGTTGACTGGGGACTTCCTTGGATCTCACATTTCCTTTTCTCATTCTTACCGACACTCATCATGTGTAAATTAGGGGCGTCAGCTGTAACAGCTCTCCAATCAGCACTCCCTATGGACGGTATTGCTATGAAAACCCTCTTTACTGTTGGTGCTCTTCTTCCATGTGTAGGGATTGCTATCCTTCTTAAACAATTGGTTGAAAAAGTTACAGACTTTATTCCATTCTTTGTCGGATTTACGTTGGCTGCTTCATTGGGCTTAAACTTGGTAGCAAGTGCGGTTATTTCTCTTATCTTTGCCCTCTTGTTCTATGAAATTGACATGGCAAAATTGAAGGCAAATTCGCGTCTGGTTGCAGCGGTAGCAGAGTTAGAAGATGACGAAGAAGAGGAGGATATTTAGGATGACTGGTATGAAGAAAATTTCTAAGAAGACGTTGACTAAGTCTTTTCATCATTGGTATTATGGACACTTGACTTGCTTCTCTCAAGAGCATATGCAAACGTTTGGTTACTTGACATCCATGCTTCCAATTATTGAAGAACTGTATGATGACAAGGAATCTCAAAAGAATGCCATGCAAACCTATACAGCATTTTTCAATACCGAACCACAGCTTGGAACAGTTGTTGTCGGTGTGACTGCGGGCCTTGAAGAGGCGCGTGCGAATGGTGAGCCAGTCGACGATGAAGCTATTAATGGGATGCGTGCGGGTCTTATGGGACCAGTGGCAGGTATTGGTGACTCGCTAATTGTCGGAACCTTGATTCCTGTTCTTTTAGGGATTGCGCTAGGTCTTTCAACTGGCGGCTCCCCAGCAGGTGCTATTTTCTATATCGTTGTTTGGAACTTGCTAGCTTACTTTGGGATGCGTTTTGCTTACTTTAAAGGTTATGAGCTTGGGGATAAAGCAGTAGAATTCCTTGTAGGACCTCAAGGAATTGCCATTCGTAAAGCTATCGGAATTGTCGGTGGTATGGTTATTGGTGCGGTTGCTGCGACCTGGGTGTCTGTGAAAACAGCATTTAGTCTAGGTAGTGCTAAAAACCCCTACCTTGTCTTGCAAGATCAATTGGATGCTGTGTATCCAGGGTTATTGACAGCTATCTTTATCGTTTTTTGCTGGTGGTTAATGGCGAAGAAAAACATGTCACCTATTAAGGTAATGCTTCTTTTGGTAGTTATTGCTTTTGTTGGTGTGCTTGTCGGATTCTTTGATCCAGGTCTATCTTACTAACTAACTATAAGGAGTAAAATCTGATGACGAATCAAAAAATGATTAAAGGTTATGAGACAGAGATAGCCTATCAAAAACATATGATTGACAATTTAGGACGGTGGTTCTCGCTCTTCTTTATTGTGTCAAGTATCGGAGTCGTTTTGTTCGCCCTCTTTCATCAGGTTAATCTATGGGTAACGGCTTTAGGTCTCGTCTTAATCATTATTGGTAGTATAGGTATGCTATTATTCGGCTACGGTATCTATCGAGGTAAGAAAAATGTCTCGAAAGTCATCGAAGATTTTGAAATCAAACTTAGTCAATTAAAATAAGACAATGAAACGCTGAAAACATTTTAGTTTTTAGCGTTTTTATTTTGACTATTTTTGACCAAGTGCTATAATAGTTTTTGTAATAGCTAGCACTCTAGTATCCAGAGTGCTAATGCAGTTTATTTCGAAAGCTATTATGAAAATAATCCTTATGGAGGCATATGATGTTAAAACCATTAGGCGATCGTGTGGTCGTGACTTTTGAAGAAGTAAAAGAGAAATCAGTTGGCGGTTTTGTGCTAGCAGGTGCTTCTCACGAAGCAACTCAGACAGCAGTTGTTGTAGCTGTAGGACAAGGTGTTCGCACACTTAATGGCGATTTAGTAGCGCCAAGCGTTGTTGTAGGAGATAAGATTTTAGTTGAAAATGGTACAGGGATTGATGTCAAAGACGGTGATGATCACTTGTCAATCATCCGTGAGTCAGATATCGTTGCGATTGTAGAATAAGAAAGAATAGAAAGGAGAGAGGGTTAGTTCGTATCGGTTGAAACTGAATACGGGCTACGGACGGCTGCAAAAAGAAAAACACTATTTTGTTATTGTCCGTTTGATGCCCTTTATATCTTAAATTATGGCAAAAGATATTAAATTTTCAGCAGATGCACGAGAAAGTATGGTGCGTGGTGTTGATATTTTAGCAGATACAGTTAAGGTAACACTTGGTCCTAAAGGACGCAATGTCGTTCTTGAAAAAGCTTTTGGTTCACCACTTATCACAAATGACGGTGTAACCATTGCTAAAGAAATTGAACTAGAAGATCATTTTGAAAACATGGGGGCCAAATTAGTCTCTGAAGTGGCTTCAAAAACGAACGATATTGCTGGAGATGGTACCACGACAGCAACTGTCTTGACACAAGCAATTGTGCGCGAAGGACTTAAAAATGTGACGGCAGGTGCTAATCCCATTGGAATTCGCCGAGGTATTGAAGCCGCAGTTGCTGCCGCAGTTGCTGATCTTAAAGAAATCGCTCAACCTGTTTCTGGTAAAGAAGCGATTGCCCAAGTTGCAGCGGTATCATCACGCTCTGAAAAAGTTGGGGAATACATCTCTGAAGCTATGGAGCGCGTGGGTAATGACGGTGTTATTACTATCGAAGAATCTCGTGGTATGGAAACAGAACTTGAAGTGGTTGAAGGAATGCAGTTTGACCGTGGTTACTTGTCACAATACATGGTAACTGATAATGAGAAGATGGTTGCTGATCTGGAAAATCCATTTATCTTGATTACAGATAAGAAAATTTCAAATATCCAAGACATCTTGCCACTTCTTGAAGAAGTTCTCAAAACTAATCGTCCACTTCTTATCATTGCTGATGACGTTGATGGCGAAGCTCTACCAACTTTGGTTCTTAACAAAATTCGCGGAACGTTCAATGTTGTAGCAGTCAAAGCGCCAGGTTTTGGTGATCGTCGTAAGGCTATGCTTGAAGATATCGCTATCTTGACTGGCGGAACAGTTATCACAGAAGACCTTGGACTTGAACTTAAAGACGCAACAATGCAAGCTCTTGGACAAGCAGCGAAAATTACTGTTGACAAAGATAACACGGTTATTGTTGAGGGAGCAGGTGAAGCTTCGGCTATCGCCAATCGTGTTAACTTGATTAAGTCTCAATTGGAGACAACAACATCAGACTTTGACCGTGAGAAGTTACAAGAACGTCTTGCTAAGTTAGCTGGTGGTGTAGCTGTGATTAAGGTTGGTGCAGCAACCGAAACAGAATTGAAAGAAATGAAGTTGCGAATTGAAGACGCCTTAAATGCAACACGTGCCGCAGTGGAAGAAGGTATCGTTGCTGGTGGTGGAACAGCACTTGTTAATGTGATTGACAAAGTAGCTTCTCTTGAACTTGAAGATGATGCAGCAACAGGACGCAACATCGTTCTTCGTGCGCTTGAAGAGCCAGTTCGTCAGATTGCCTACAATGCGGGCTACGAAGGCTCTGTTGTTATTGACAAACTTAAAAATAGCAAAGTTGGAACAGGGTTCAATGCTGCAAATGGTGAATGGGTAGACATGATTGAAACAGGAATCATTGACCCTGTTAAAGTAACCCGTTCAGCCCTTCAAAATGCAGCCTCAGTTGCCAGCCTTATCTTAACAACAGAAGCTGTTGTCGCAAACCAACCAGAACCAGAAACCCCAGCAATGCCAGCAGGCATGGATCCAATGGGTGGAATGATGTAACAGTTGAAAAGAATCTGAGATATAGTGTCTCAAATCAGGTTGAAGAAAAATATCCAAAATGGACTTTTTCTTCAACCTTTTGTGTTTTCTTTTGAAAAAAGGCTCATTGTCAACTGTAGGAGGTTAACTTATAGCTAACACCGAGAGAGAATCAGATTGGTTCTCTTTTTTAGGTTCGAAGCGAGACAAATACGCTTTTTAGGTTTTCAAAGTTTCGAAAAATCTAAAGAACTGAGCTCGGTGACTTTGATAAGCTTGTTGGCGACCTTGAATTAGGATAAATGCTTACGGTATTTTCAATTTTATTTCTGACCTTGAAGAAGTTTAAAAAAACTGTGCGAAAGATGGAGGTGCTGTTGTTTAAGTGCTTTTCAATCAGATCTAAAAACGTATGTGATTCCTTCTTCTGCTACTAAGATTTTGTTCTGTTTAGCAAGTAACTATACAAAAAACAAACCTCCAAAAAGGAAGTTTGTTCAGTGTCTGGTTAAGCCTGCTGTTTATCTGCAACATTTCCTACGTCAATGCTTGATTCGAGAATGAGAAGGATTAAGAAAACTAACCTAAAGTCGCTACTAGATGCTACTAGATAGACCTGTTAACCTGATGTCGGTAAGTCGGAAATCTATGATAGCGGCAAATAGTAGAAGAAACACGTAAAAGTGTCATTGATGGAGAAAACTAGCGTTTTGGGAATTTTTTATCCCTTGGGCATATCATATAAGGATAACTCATGAGAAGAAAGACTTTGTATGGGTTTCTCGGCTGGTGAAGTAAGCGTGACTGACCAAAACCTAGCCTCTAAAGCCCCCAGCATGACTGATAAAAATCCATCGAGCAGATTGCCCCTCGTAGGAGATGATAATGCTTATCTATTTAGCCTCGTACCAGGTTTTTCCGTATGATTCTTCGGCTAGAAGGGGAACCGTCATCTCAACGGCTGCTTCCATAACTTCTTTGACCAAGGTTTGGATTGCAGAGATTTCATCCTCAGGAACCTCCAGTACGATCTCATCATGCACTTGAAGGAGCATTTTGGTTTTGAAGTTGCCGTCTATTAGAGCTTTGTCTAGGTTAATCATGGCAATCTTGAGAATGTCCGCAGCACTTCCTTGGATAGGAGAGTTAATAGCTGTCCGCTCAGCGAAGTTACGCACATTGAAGTTGCGTGAATTGATGTCTGGTAATTCGCGACGGCGTTTGAAGAGGGTCTCAACGTAGCCTTTATCCTTGGCTTCTCGAACGACAGTTTCCATGTAATTCTTGATACCAGGGTAGCGTTCAAAATAGGTTTCGATGTAGTCTTTGGCTAATTTGCGTGGGATGCCTAGGTTGTTGGCAAGGCCAAAATCTGAAATGCCATAGACGATACCGAAGTTCACAGCCTTAGCATTGCGACGGTCGTTGCTGGTCACATCTTCTGGTTTTTCAATGCCAAAGACACGCATGGCTGTCGACGTGTGAATGTCCGCACCGTGTTTAAAGGCATCAATCAAATGTTCATCACCTGAAATGTGAGCAAGGACACGAAGCTCGATTTGCGAATAGTCAGAGCTAAGAAGAACAGCGTTGTCAGTTGAAGGGGTAAAGGCTTTACGGATGAGGCGACCTTGTTCCAGCCGTATTGGGATGTTTTGTAGGTTAGGATCAGTTGATGACAAGCGACCAGTTTGCGTCAAATCCTGTACATAACGCGTATGGATTTTACCGTCATCGCGGATATATTCTTGTAAACCAATCAAATAGGTTGATTGCAGTTTAGCGATTTGACGGTATTCCAAAATCTTAGACACAATTGGTGAAATTGGGGCTAGTCGCTCCAAAACATCAACAGCCGTTGAATAACCCGTTTTGGTTTTCTTAGTGTATTCGAGTGGCAATCCCATGGTTTCAAAGAGCAAGATGCCCAATTGTTTTGGGGAATTGATATTGAACTCTTGCCCAGCGATCTCGTAGATGTCTTGGGTTAATTTGTCGATGACTACTTGGTTTTCTAGAGCCATTTCAGCTAAAGTGCCACCGTTGACCTTGATACCAGCGATTTCCATTTTAGCTAGAATATTTGCTAGTGGCTGCTCCATATCAAAGAGGAGGTCGATTTGGTCATTTTCCTCTAGTTTGGCTAACATAGGTTCCTTACTTTCGATAAGAACCTGAACTTTTTTAGCCAAATGGCTGAGCAGCGTATCCTTTTCAGGAACCGCACGCTTGGCGCCTTTTCCATAAACCACTTCATCGCTTTCTAAGGGCAGAGCCGTGTAGAGACGAGCAATGGTGGAGAGTTGATTGTCCTCAACAGTAGATAGTAGGTACTTGGCTAAACGGCTGTCAAAGCTAGGGGCGGGAATGTCAATGCCATGATGACTCAGTAGCACCTTGACACGTTTGAAGTCAAAGGTTTGCATAGGATTAGCAAGTGCTTTTTGAAAGGCTGGCGCTTGTAGCAAGTCTAGGTCAGTAGAGGCGTAGATAGCCTCCTTAGTTCCCCAAGCAAAGCCGATAATTTCTTCGACGTGGTAGTTATCATTGAGCATTTCAAAGTAGAAAAAATCTTGGTCACTGAAGTGCTTGTCAGAAACCGTATTGACTTCTTTAAATTGACTTTCAAAAGTAGGTGTTTCAGCCTCTCCCACTAGGGCATTTTTGAATTGGGTAAAGCCCATTTCATCGTAGAATTTAGCCAAATCGTCGACTTTTGGCCCCATGTAAACAGTGTCCGATAACTCGATAGTGATAGGTGCTTTGGTGTTGATGGTTGCTAGCGTCTTAGATAGGAAAGCCTGCTCTTTATCATTAATGAGGTTTTCTTTCATCTTGGACTGTTTCATGCTATCGATGTTGTCGTAGATCCCTTCCAGACTGCCATGTTCAAGAAGCAATTTAAGACCAGTTTTCTCACCAATTTTAGTCACACCAGGGATATTATCAGACTTATCCCCCATGAGAGCCTTGAGATCAATGAATTGTTCAGGTGTGATGCCCATTTTTTCCATCAGGTAGGCTGGGGTAAATTCTTCGAACTCACTAACGCCTTTTTTTGAAATTTCGACCACCGTATTGTGGTCAGCTAATTGAATCAAGTCCTTATCACCAGATACAATCGTGACGTCAAAATCTTCTAACTCGGCCATTTTATCAAGTGTTCCGATGATGTCATCAGCTTCATAATTAGCCAAATCATAATAAGTAACGCCTCTAGCTGCCAGCATTTCCCGAATGTAAGGAAACTGCTCACGGAACTCCTCGGGCGTCTTGGCACGTCCAGCCTTGTAGTCGGCGTACATCTCGGTACGGAAGGTAGTTTTACCTGCGTCAAAAGCCACCAAAATGTGAGTGGGCTGTACGCGCTCCATGAGATTGTCTAGCATGAGGTGGAAACCATAGATGGCGTTGGTGTGGAGACCATTCGGGTTGCGGAAACGATCAATCTGGTTATAAAGGGCGAAGAAAGCCCTGAAAGCAACGGAAGAACCGTCGATTAAAAGTAATTTATTTTTCGCATTTGTCATGCTTCTATTATAGCAGAAAAGGGTGATAAAAATGAAAAAAGCCTTTTGAGAACACGACAAACGCATGAAACAGTTGTTTCCGAATTATAGTACAGATAAAAATATTTTATCTAAGCGTTTTCACTATAGAGAAAGCGCTTAAACATGGCTACTATTTTTGTAAATTCTGAACATTGAAATACAGAAAACTTTATTTTCTTGCTAAAAATCCTTCATGCGTTTGTCGTGTTTTGAGAACGAAGTGCTTTGTTTTGTTAATTTTATTTGCATTCTATATAGACAAGACTGGATGAGAATAGTTATCATATTCCCATAAGGGGGAAATATTATGAAAAAGAAATTGTGGAAACAATGGCGTTTTTGGCTTGAGGTTGCTTTGGGTTTGCTATCGTTATTTTTTATGCTTGGGGCTTTCGGCTTTGCTGCTGAAATATCTGACATGAATAACGCTTTGGGCGAACATAATTATTATTACGATTCGAAAGAAAAAGAGATATTTGAGTATGAAGATGATGAGTCAAATTCTGATGATACTACAGATTCAACATCTTCTGAAGAAGAAAGTTCGAAATCAGAACCAAGTGAGACATCAACATCGTCATCATCAGAAACCGAAAAAAGTTCTGAAGAGCCATTTGATCCCAACTCGTACCAAACGGTTGATTACAACGAATGGAATCATGATAAAGTTGGTTTGTTATCAAAAGTACAAATCACTGGTAAGGTTGTACAGTTTATAAAAGGATCGTCTGGTGACGTTAATTTGCGTGTTGCTGTCAATGATAATTATGACAATATGGTCTTAGTCTCTATTGATAGTGATGAGTACAAAGAGGTTATTGCTGAAGACGATAACGTAACCATTTATGGGAAAAACGGTGGTTTAACATCGTATGAATCTACTCTAAGAAGTGAGATAACTTTGCCTTCGTTATTTAACGATAAGTATATAGTTAACTCATATGGCAATTAATTAAATCTCACTAGCACCTACGGGTGCTTTTTTGTGTCTTGAATTTACAATATAAGTACTGAAAAGGCAACCCTTTTCTGTACAAAATTTATAAAGTGTTTTTTGTTAAGCGATAACTCGCCTAGCCATGGGTGTTTGATAGTTGAAACTGCCGTGAATGCGATGATGATTCCACCAGTGGACGTAGTCCTTGGTTTTAAGATTTAGCTCTTCAAGTGAATGAAAGATTTCTTGATTAATAAACTCCAGTTTGCAAGAGCGATAGGTGCTCTCAGCTACGGCATTATCATAAGGACATCCTGCTTGACTTAGCGAACGAGTGATACCAAAGGCTCCTAACATCTCATCAATCAGCTGATTATCAAACTCCTTGCCACGATCAGAATGGAAAAGATTGACCTGGGTTAGTGCATAAGGGATACTCTGAATAGCTTGCTTTACGAGCGCTGCAGTCTTCTGCCAACCGACTGACAGAC